>NZ_BCQU01000003.1:0-127610 GCF_001552235.1 Actinomadura rubrobrunea NBRC 15275
GCTCGCGCTGGCCGCGCTGGACACCGCCACCGCGTTCGGCGGCATGGGCGCCAGCCGCGAGATGACCGTGCTGGCGCTGGTCGAGCCCACCATCCTCATGTCGGTGTTCGCGCTGTCGGTGCCGGTCGGCTCGACCAACCTCGGCGCGATCGTGAACTCGACGCTGCACGAGCCGCAGCGGGTGGTCTCGCCGGTGAGCCTGCTGGCGGCGGTGGCGCTGGCCGTCGTGGTGATCGCCGAGACCGGGCGGATCCCGGTGGACAACCCCGCGACGCACCTGGAGCTGACGATGATCCACGAGGCGATGGTGCTGGAGTACGCGGGGCCGGACCTGGCGCTTGTGGAGTGGGCGTCGGCCATGCGGCTGACCGTTCTGCTCGGCCTGGTCGCCAACCTGTTCGCGCCGTGGGGCATCGCCGGGGCGGACTCGGGGTGGGTGGCGCTGGCGGCGCTGCCGCTCGCGCTGGCGGCGTTCGCCGCCAAGGTCACCCTGCTCGGCGGCGCGCTCGCGGCCGGCGAGGTGTTCATGGCCAAGCTGCGCATGTTCCGCGTGCCCGAGCTGCTGGCCGGGTCGTTCGTCCTGGCGCTGCTGGCCGTCGCCGCGTCCTTCTTCCTGGCGTGAAGGCGAGCTGGATCATGAGTGACGTCACCTACGTGCGGCTGCTCGACCTGGCCTGCGGCGTGTTCCTGCTCGCCGCGGTGCTGGTGCTGTGGCGGCGCGACCTGGCGGCGATCGTGCGGCTGTTCGCGCTGCAGGGCGCCGCGCTCGCCGCGCTGGTCACCGTGCTCGGCGTGCACGAGGGCCTGGACGGGGACGGCGCCGAACTGGTCGCGCTGGCCGTCGGCATCGCGGTGCTGCGCGCCGTGGTGCTGCCCCGGCTGCTGCGCCGCGCCGTCGCCGACGGCGGCGAGGCCAGGGAGACCGAGCCGCTGGTCAACGTGGCGGCGTCCCTGGTGGTCGCGGCCGGGCTGGCGCTGCTGAGCTACGCGGTGACGCGTCCGGTGGTGGCGCTGGAGCCCTCGCCCGCCGTGCACGCCGTGCCGGTGGCGCTCACCGTGGTGCTCATCGGCTTCTTCGTGCTGGTCTCCCGCCGCCGCGCCCTGTCGCAGGTGGTCGGGTTCCTGCTGGTGGACAACGGCATCACGGCGGTGGCGTTCCTCACCACGTCCGGCGTGCCGCTCATCGTGGAGCTGGGCGTCTCGCTGGACGTGCTGCTGGCCGTGCTGGTGCTGCAGGTGCTGACCGCGCGCATGCGGGCCGCGTTCGGCGGCACCGACCTGGACGACCTTCGGGAGCTGCGGGACTGATGACCACGACGGCACTGCTGATCGCCCCGGTGGGGCTGCCGCTGCTGGCCGCCGCGTCCCACGCCGTGTACGGGTGGCGGCCCCGCAGCACCGCGTGGTCCGGCGCGGCCGCGGCGGCCGGGCTGCTGGCGTGCGGCGTCGCCCTGGCCGCGGCGGCGGTGGACGGGCCGCGCACCGGCCTGGGCGGGCTGCTGCGGGCGGACGCGCTCAGCGCGTACATGCTGATCGTGGTCGGGGCGGTGGCGCTGCCCGCGATGCTGGCGAGCCCCGCCTACCTCGCCGCCGAGCAGGCCGCGGGGCACGCCGGCCCGGCGGACCTGCGCCGCTACGGCGTCCTCACCCAGGCGTTCGTGGCCGCGATGGCGCTGGCGGTGCTGGCCGCCAGCCTGGGCGTGCTGTGGGTGGCGGTCGAGGCCACCACGATCTGCACGGCGTTCCTGGTCGGGCACCGCCGGACGCGCCACGCCACCGAGGCGGCGTGGAAGTACGTGGTGATCTGCTCGGCGGGCATCGCGCTGGCGTTCCTCGGCATCGTGCTGCTGAACTTCGCCGCCCGCCACGCGCACGTGCCGTCCTCGGACGCCCTGGACTGGGCCGTGCTCGCCCAGGACGCCGCCGCCCTCGACGTCGACGTGACCCGCGTCGCCGTCGCCCTGCTGGTCCTCGGGTTCGGCACCAAGGCGGGCCTCGCCCCGCTGCACGCCTGGCTCCCCGACGCGCACAGCCAGGCCCCGGCGCCGGTGTCGGCGCTGATGTCCGGGGTGCTGCTGTCGGTCGCGTTCTACGCCGTCCTGCGGGTCAAGGCCATCGCCGACGCGGCGCTGGGCGCCGGCTTCACCCGCACGCTGCTCACGGCCGTCGCGCTGGCCTCGCTGGCCGTGGCGGCGGCGCTGCTGCTGCGGCAGCGCGACTACAAGCGGATGCTCGCCTACTCCAGCATCGAGCACATGGGGCTGATCGCCCTCGGCGCCGCTATCGGCACCTCGCTGGCGGTGACGGCCGTCCTGCTGCACATCCTCGGCCACGGGCTGGCCAAGTCGGCCGCCTTCCTGGCGTCCGGCCACATCCAGCAGGCGACCGGCTCGACCCGCGTCGACGCGGTGCGCGGCCTGCTCGCCCGCGTCCCGCTGACGGCGGGGGTCTTCGGCGCGGCCCTGGCGGCGCTGCTGGGCTTCCCGCCGTTCAGCCTGTTCGCCAGCGAACTGGGCGTGTTCCGGGCGGGCTTCGCCGCCGGGATGGGATGGGCGGTGACCGCCGCGCTGCTCCTCATGCTGGTGATCGTGGCCGCCGTCGCCGCCCGCGCCGGCCGGATGCTGCTCGGCGCGCCCCGGCCCGGGCCCGGCGCCGCCGCGCTCGTCGACGGCGCCCGGCTCCCCCGCTCCGCCGCGCTCGCGCTCGTCGCGGCGCCGGCGGCCTGCGCGGCCCTCGGCGCGACCGCCTGGCCGCTGCACACCCTGCTCGACACCGCCGCAGCCGTCATCGGAGCACAGCCGTGACCACCGAGCCCACGCACCAGGACCCGGCCGCGCGCACCGTCGCCGACGTCGCGCCCGCGGAGCTGCCGGACCGCGTCGCCGCGCTGCTCGCCGAGCACCACCGGCCCGCGCTGGTCGCGGCCCACCAGGATCCCGACGCGCTGCGCGTGGTGTACCTGTTCACCGCGGCGTCCCCGGACCGCCGCACCGAGCTGCACGTGCGGCTGGACCCGGACGACCCGGTGCTGCCGAGCCTGGCCGCCCTCAGCTTCCCCGTCGGCCGGTTCGAACGCGAGATGCACGACCTGTACGGGATCGTCCCGAAGGACCATCCGCTGCCGCGCCGCCTGGTCCGCCACCACCACTGGCCGCGCGGCTGGTACCCGATGCGGGCCGACGCCGGTCCGCCGCCCGCCTTCGGCGACCCGGAAGGCCCCTACCCGTTCGTCAGCGTGGAAGGGCGCGGCGTGTACGAGATCCCCGTCGGCCCCGTGCACGCCGGGCTCATCGAACCCGGGCACTTCCGGTTCTCCGTCGTCGGCGAGAGCATCCTCAAGCTCAAGGCCCGCCTGTGGTTCGTGCACAAGGGCGTGGAGAAACTGTTCCAGGGCCGCGTCCCGGCGGACGCGCTGGAGCTCGCCGAACGCGTCAGCGGCGACACGTCCGTCGGCCACGCCCTGGCCTTCTGCCTGGCGGTGGAGGAGGCCACCGGCATGCGGGTCCCGCCCGAGGCGCAGCGCATGCGCGCCGTCCTGCTGGAGCTGGAGCGCCTCTACAACCACGTCACCGACCTGGGCGCGCTGTGCAACGACGTCGCCCATTCCGTCCTGAACGCCCAGTTCGGCCGCGTCCGCGAGCAGCTCCTGCGGCTGAACGCCGAGGTCACCGGGCACCGGCTGCTGCGCGGCGGGGTCGTGCTCGGCGGCGCCGTCCTGCGGACGGTCCCCGACGCGTACCGGCTCAAGGCCCTCGGCGAGGACGTCGCCGAGATCGTCGACCTGGCGCTCGGGCACACCGTCGTCGCCGACCGGTTCACCGGCACCGCGCCGCTGTCCACCGCCGCGGCGCGCGACCTGGGGACCCTCGGCTACGTCGCGCGCGCCAGCGGCGTCGACGTCGACGCCCGGCGCGACCACCCCTTCACCGACCTGGGGCCGACGCTGACCGTGCCCACCTGCGACACCGGCGACGTCCTGGCCCGCTTCCGCATCCGGGCCGAGGAGATCGCCGTCTCCATCGCGCTGATCGGCGAACTGGCCGACGGCATGGCGCCCGGACGGATCGGCTCATGGGCGCCGTCCAAGGCGCGCGACGGCCTCGCCTCCGGCGTCGGCATCGTCGAGGGCTGGCGCGGCACCATCACCCACCGGGTGGAGCTGGCCGCCGACGGCACCCTCGCCCGCGTCAAGATCGTCGACCCGTCGTTCTTCAACTGGCCCGCCCTGCCCGTCGCGCTCAACGGCGCGATCGTCCCCGACTTCCCGCTGGTCAACAAGAGCTTCAACCTGTCCTACGCCGGCAACGACCTGTGACCCGGGGCCGGTGTGCGGGCCGGTGCGGGTCAGCGGGGAGTGGTCGCGTACACCATGCGGGCGTTGCGGTGTTCGGAGACCGACCAGATGGTGCCCAGGGTCGGGGCGTCCGGCGCGCCTCCCGGCCAGTGGGACAGGTCCTCGACGCCGATGGCGGCGGGCTGCGTCTTCTCCACGCGCAACGTGCCCGTCGTGGACGTCACCGGGGCCGTGGTGTGGAGCTCGCCCAGGTCGTCCTGCCCGGACACGGGCTGCCCGTGGCTCTGGCTGACGTACCAGCGTCCCTCGAACCGCGTGGCGCCCTGCACGTTGGTGGTCGGCAGGTTGTAGGCGCTGTCGGCGTTCCAGTACCCGCTGGTGCGCTGCTCCCCGTCGACCACGGCGTCGGCGATCTTCCAGGTGAAGACGCGTCCGATGGCGCCGTTGCAGTACTCGCCCGCGACCAGGTGGTCGATGCCGCTGCGGTCGAGACCGGCGAACGAGAACTTCGGCGCGACGGCGCTCGAGGTGCAGGGCGTCCCGCTGTCGGGCACGGAGTGCCGCCACACCGTCACCTCCGGCATGACATAGCGGTACCCGTAGCCGTAGAACACCCCGTTGATGCGGCCGACCTTGGACTTGTCGGTCACGTTGCCCTTGGAGCCCGCGGCCTTCAGGTCGTAGATGTGGCGCATGTCGAAGACGCGGAAGCCGCGTCCGGTGTCCGCCACATAGAGGAAGTTGCCGTACCAGACGATGCCGCCCGCGTGCAGAGAGGTCCCCTCGCCCGCGGTCTGGTCGGTGCGGACGCTGGTGTAGCTGGCGTTGCCGTAGGAGTTCTCATACGGGTGCACCAGCAGCACGTGCCGGTACCGCCCGGTCTTCGGGTCCATGAACGTGACGCGCACGCCCTTCTGGGAGTTGCCCTTAGGGGCGTCGCCCGCGAAGTACCAGCTGACCAGCACCGGCTGATTGGACTCGCCCCACAGCTGGTCCGCTTGCGCGTCGGCCACCGTCGTCACGCCCTGGGGGAACCAGTCGGCGGTGCCGTTGTCGCCGTCCTCGAAGCACAGGCTCTTGGTCACCGGGACCGACTTGCTGCTATCGGGGTCGGTGACAGCGGCCGGGTTGCACGCCGCCCCGTTCCGCACGGTTCCCGTGCGGTTGGCCTCCGCCATGATGGCGCCCACGCCGACGTTGGGCAGCTCGGCGTCGAGCCGGGCCACGTTGGACTTGAGGTACGCGGCGTTCGACGCGACCTCGAGCCGGAAGTTGGACAGATCCAGCGGGGCCGCTGACGCCGCCGGGGTGTGCAGCCCCACCAGCGCGGTCACTCCCAGCGCGGACGTCGAGACGAACGACAGCGCTCGCCGGCGCCACGTCATCGGTGCTCCTCACGGTCGACTCCGGCCGCCCAGCTGTGATCAAGGTGACACAAAACGTGCCGATCGCCTATTCCGTGATGTTGTTAGGAAAATCACAACTTGTGGCGTTTCGATCGTCCGCCCCTGTTTCGGACATCCGTTATCTGCTGGACAACCTCGCCGATACGGCCGCAACAGCCAGGAACGCCGCGCCAAGATGTCTCAAATATGGGAGTCAGTGCAGCAAAGTCGCTTCTGGCTCTGCGAGGAACGCCGGGCGACGACACCGGAGAGAAGCGACGGCCAGACGGCTGATAACTCCTGCGCTCCCTTACAGGGCCTCCGCCCTGAAGGCAGCCGATCTCCTCACGATCCGGGGCTGGAACCCACCCAGACGCGACGGCCAGTACGCGCACACGGGACGTCATCCGGGCAGGACGCGTGCCGCATCTCGCACGCCGCCGACAGCAGGTCACCGGATGCCAACGGCAGCTCCAGCCAGGGGCTGCCGCAGTCGGCACCGAGCCAGAACACTCCGGTGTCGCCCAAGCTCAGCGACACCGCTGCGTTCGTCGCGGTCCTGGCGCGCCGGGCGGCGGCGTGCGCGGAGTGGCCCCTGCACGTCTTGGAACTGGCCCGCGCGATCGGGGTCGACTACCGGCCGCGCGACCCCGAGCTGCTGGTGTCGGCCGCCGACGCTCAGTGGTCCGTGTTCGGCGGTGATGCCCGACCCAGCTGGGGCGGGACGCTTGTCCGTCGTCCAGTGCCTGTACGGAGGCGGTGGCACACCCGTGCGGAGCGTTCGACCACAAGGTTGCGCCCACCGCATCGTGGAGAGGGGCTGGAGCGTCACCGTGGAGGGCGTGGAAACCCATCGCAGTGCCCAGGCATTTCGGCGGGCTAAAGCCGGAAGTGGGCGGCGAGCTGGTGTGCGCCTACGACAGCAGTTGCCGAGCGCCACGTCGTGGCGGGCCGGGATGCGGTGCGCGGTGGACGGGCGCGACGCTGGTGCGCACGATCTTCGACCAGCCCGCCGCCGAGGAGGTGCACGCCCAGCACGCGCGGGTCGTCGCCTCGCTGGAGGCCAAGCCCCCCAGGACGCCGAGCACTTCGACGCCCCCGGTGACGACTGCCTTCACCGCGTTCCTGCGGCAGATCTGGCCAACAACCGCACGCGCCGGTCAATTCGCCGGCAAGGAGGGGCAGAGTGACTGTCCCGCTTCGCGCCTACGGGCAGGCAGCGGCCGAGGCGAGCGCCGCGGCCGACCTCATGCGGATTGGGGTTCCGTTAAGCGCAACGTGCTCCATCAAGGTGCGGGACGAGACCGCAGGCATCCGCGGAGATAGATGCGCGCACCGACTGGAATCGTCACGACCCGACTCGGCCCCGAAATACCACGCCGTGCACCACGGCGCACCGCACATCCGAAATATTGCGCGGCCTTGGTTTCCGTGGCGGGACGCTTCCGTAAACGTGGAACGAGGGGCATCCACGCTTGCAGGACGGAAGGTCACCATGGCGACGAGGCAACGAATTTCCGTGCTCGGTGCCACCGCGGCGGCGCTGCTGGTCGTCGCGCCCACGGGGGCCGCCGGCACCGTCGTGCGCGACACCGTCCGGGCGGAGTCGGCCACAGTGCTCGGCGACGGACGGAACCTCTTCGTGAAGGTGACCTACACCTGCACGACCGGCAACACCCTCAGCGTCGCCGTCGCGCAACCGCCCGTGAAGTCGGGGCAGCGTCCGCTGCGGGTGGGCGCAGGGCTGACCACGGCGAAGTGCGACGGAAGGACCTACACGCTCGATGTACCGGTCCGGCCCACAGGGACGTTCACCGGCACATGGCAGAAGGGCCGGACAGCCGCGGTCGGAGCGGTCATCAGCACCGTCGTGCAAGGAAAGGCCCGGCTCAACGCCAGTGACTCCAGGCAACTGCTCCTTCGATGAGCCCCTGTGCGCGCCGCCCCTAAGCGAACACCGCACCGACCAAGACGCGATGAAGGCGTGGGCGGATCAGGACTGGACGGCGCGGCGCAGCGCCTCCGCGGCTATACGCACGGCGGTCGTTCGGGTGCCGTGAGCAAGACGTCCGGGGTCGAGCGTCGAAGTGCTCGCAAGGTGACGGTCGTAGTGAAGCCGGACGGCCCCCGCCCCCACGTCCGCGAGAATGGCGGCCGCCCCGCTGAAATCGAGGGTCTTGCGTGTGTGCGGACTCTTCACGGTGAAGACGACGACCGATCGGGCGATCAGGTGGCCGAGGCCGGACCCGGCGACGAGATCGAGGGCGCGTCCCGCGCTGCGGGCCCCGTCCGGGGTCGCCGGCGTCGCCAACACGACGGCGTGCGCACCGGCCAGCACCGTCCGCTGCAGCGCGCCGCGCATCCCCGAGCCGCAGTCGATGATCGTCACGCCGAAGAAGCGGGAGAGGGGGACGGCGTTGTGCTCGTAGATCTGCGGGGTCAGCGGGCTGTCCCCCAGGCGCCCGCGGTTGGCGGGGAGCACCCAGAGCCGTTCCGACGCCGGTGTGAGGTACGGCTCGATGTCTTCGAACGATCTGGCGCCCGCCAGGGCTTCCTGCACGTCGGCGAGGGCGTGCCGGTGGCGGACGCCCAGACGCAACGGAAGCGAGCCCAAGTCCGGGTCGACGTCGACGGCGAGCACGCGATCGCGGCGGTGGTGGGCGAACACCAGGGCCAACAAAGCGGCGAGAGTGCTCTTGCCGGAACCGCCGCGCATGCCGACCACGGCGATCCGGCGTCCCGTGGTGACCGGTCGTTGGACGTCCGCGGCGTCTTCGGCGAGGCCCGCCAGGTCCTCCGCGGGACGGAACACCCGGACGGCCTCGCGTCCCAGTCGGCGGAGCAGAGGGTCGCCGTGCGGCAGGTCGCGGTCAGGCACCCTGCTCCTCGTCAGAAGGTGTGGAGAAGTCGCTGGTAGACGCCGAACACTCCGAGGGCCACGGGAATGATGGCGACGGCCGCGGCGGCCTCGGCGCGGCCGGTGATCCGGCGGAGCCGGGCCCGGACGTGCTCGGGCTGTTCGGCGGTCAGCACGGCGAGCGGGATCGCCAGCACCGCGACGAGCATGCCGAGCGCCGGCGCGGCCGCCCACGGCGTCCGATCCGCCCACCGGTAGGCCAGGTTGACCCAGATCGCCAGCGCGGCGGCCAGCAGCACGGCCTTCTGCGGCACCAGCGGGAACATCCGGGCGCGGCTGGCGACGACGATGGCGAGCAGCACGGCGAGGGCGGCCGTCCAGCCGTCGAGACGCGTCGCGGGCGCCCACCCGGCCGTCACCGCGGCCACCGCCACGGCCATGGTCGCGATGACCAGGCTGCGGTGCGTGTGCACCAGGGCGGTCAGCACGTCGCCGCGCGGCACGGCCGACCCCGCGCTGCGCCGGTCGTCCAGCGAGGTCAGGCCGGACAGGGTCAGCGCGATCCGCAGCATGACGTTGAGCAGCACCACGCAGGCCACCGCCAGGACCGCGCCGGTGCGGGCGGCGTCCAGGCCGAGGCCGGTGCAGGCGCCCCACATGGCGGCGAGCAGCGCGACCAGCCCGCCGCCGACCAGGCCGCCGCGTCCCAGCGGGGTGGCGGCGCCGAGCGCGGCCAGCAGCAGTCCGACGAGCACGCCCAGGGAACCCCAACGGATCCAGGGCTCCCAGTCGTACAGGTCGGCACCGTGCCAGACCGCGACGCCCGCCAGTGCGCCGCCGCCGAGCGTCACCGCCGCCCCGAGCCGCGTGCGTCCCAGCGCGCTGAGCGCCAGGCCCGCGACCGTGAGCAGGACGGCCAGTGTCGCGGCGGCCGCGAAACCCGCCGCGCCGCCGGGGTTGGTCCGAAGGACCAGGCCGCCGGCGGCGGTGAGGACCGCCGTGGCGACGGTCGCGGTCCACTGGGCCGCGCGCGGGCTCCACCGCCACAGGTGGTCCGCGACGGCGTCGTCCACGGCCTCGGGCACGTCGTGCACCACGGGCGCGGGCAGCGGTTCGTCGGCGCGCACCAGCCGGAGCACGCTGCCGTCGAGAACACCGCGTTCGGCGAGCGTGGCCTGACCGTCGAGCACCTCACCGGTGGAGGTGACCAGGTGCCGCAGTTGCGCGGGATGCCGGACGGGGTCGTCGAGCAACCGCAGCACCTCCGGCATCAGCGTCCCGATCGGCTCGGTCGCTGGGAGGACCGCATCGACCCTGCGTTGCTCGGCGACCAGGGTGACCCGGCTCCACACGGTGTTCAGCCCTCTCCTCGGTCGGTTGCCGGTTCGGCGGTTCGGTTCCGGTCCGGCGCGGTCACTTCGGAATCTGCGATGTGGCGACGCGTTCAACGTAGCCGTTGCGCAGCAGCCAGCGGACGGTGGGCAGCGCGGGCGGACGCGGGAACAGCCCCGGGTTCAGGGTGAACCTGACGGCACCGCCCTGGCTGGTCGCGGTCGGCCCCGAGATGGACGCGGTGACCTGGAACGGCTTGACCACGCGGTACCGGTGGTAGCTCGCGGGCGTGCGCGGGTCCACCGTGGCCCGGGCGGACGGCGGCAGGCCGCGCTGCGCGAACGGCGTGCCGTACGGGAACAGCACCGATCCGCTCTCCTGCCCGAACGCGTCGACGAGCTGCCCCTGCGTCAGCAGGTAGGCGGCCGAGGCGCCGCCCGCAGCGGCGATCTTGGCCTGGGCGTCCGCGGCGAGCTTCGCCGCCTGCTGAGCCGCCTGGGCCTCCTGCGCGGGCGTCAGCGTCCGCGGCGGCGTCTCGCGCAGGACGAGTTCGCCGTAGAGCCACCGGCACGCCTCGTCCTCGGTGGCGAACTGCGCGCCTATCCGGCCCTGGTCGTACTCGACGACGCCGCCGGAGAAGCCGTTCGCGCTGGGCGCCACCACGTAGTAGCTGGACGTTCGCGACGGCGCCGGCTTGGGCTGCCCGGGCAGCACGTACAAGTCCGGAGGCACCTTCGCCTGCGTCAGCGCCCGCCGCAGCATGGGGAACGTCACCTTCGCCCCCACCCAGTCGGCGGGCACCGGCGCCACCCCGCCGTCCGGCGGAGGAGCCTGCGCCTGTTGGGCCTGCTCCTCCTGCTTCTTCTGGGTGGCGAGTTTCGACTGCAGGAACGACCACCCGACCATCCCGGCGCACACGACGGCGGCGACGCACAGCCCGGCGACGACCTTCATCAGGCTCTCGTCGAACGTGCGGCGCGCCCGTTGCGGCCCGAACAGCACCGCGTCGCGCAGGCGCCGACGGCGCACCGCGACCGACTCCAGCAACTGGGTGTCGTAGTCGCGAGCCACCGGCACCTCCCTGCCTTCCTCCGCCCCGCGCCGTCGGCTGCGGGCACCCGCATTGTCGTGTTCGCCGACGTTCCGTCACCAACGACCGTCCCGCACGGTCGCCGCATCCGCTCCCGCGCAGTCGTTCGTCACCCGGACGGCCCGACGCGACGCGCCGCAGCCTTGGCGTCAGACCGTCCTTTGCGCACTTTACGATCGCTCGGACGGTCGCCGTGTCGGTCGGCGGCGTTCCCGCCGGGCCGAAGGCGCTTCTACCTGGCCGTACCGCGTTCGGCGGCGGTCCGCGCGGGCTGCGGCCAGGGTCGCCGGCGGTCGGGCGCGGGCGACGGCCGCGCCCGGTCGGCTGACCGCCGGTCGCAGGTCAGGACGGCGGCGCCGCCAGGGTCAGATGGCGGCCACGGCCGCGCTGGCCTTGTTGAGCGCGGTCTGGGCGGTCTGGTCGTTGGCGGCCAGGGTCTCCTTCACCAGGCGGATGATCTCGCGCGTCTCGTTGGCCGCCTGCTGCCACCGGGCCTCCTTGGCGGCGTACTCGGCCGACACTCCGGTCGCCTCGAAGTCCGACAGCGCGGTCTTGACGTCCCCCTCGTGCTGGCCGATCAGCGCCTCCAGCCGGGCGATGACCGCGTGGATGTTGGCCTGCGCCTCCTGCGAGGCGGCGGTGTCGTACGCTCGGCGTCCAGCCATGTCGTGCTGCCCCCCCTCCGTCAGGATCCGGTCCGGAACTTGGCGGCGTCGAAATTGGCCGCGGCCATGTTCCGCTGCGCCTCGGCGGCCATCGTCTCGTCACCGGTGACGAAGGCCTTCTCCATGCCGATCTGTCCCTGGTTGACCGAGCCCAGCCCCGCGGTGAGGTCGGCGATGATCTGGTCGGACCGGGCCTTGAACGAGTCGAACGCGGCCTTGCCCGCGCCGTCGAACCGTCCGACGAGCGGCTCGGCCGCGGCGATCAGCTGCTTGACCAGCGTCGCCAGCTCCTGGGTGGAGCCACTGGTGTTCCTGGCCAGGGTGACCAGCGTCTCCTGGCCGTAATCCCATCGCCCCACGTGACACCCCTTTTGTCAGTCAGTCCGCCAATCTGTCACTGCCAATGAGACACGAACGCATCCGTCATGGTTCCATACGTCGCATCTGTCATAGAAGGCCCACTGACCGGCCATCTCGGGGCCTAGATACGCTTTCCTTTTCGGCGTCGCACTGTTGATCACGGTTCCGCCGCTCCGTAATGCGCCATCACGGCCTGGAACTTCGCCCAGTCGGCGGGATCGCGGCCATTGCCCACCTCGTACCAGGCGCCGCCCCCGCCCAGGTCGCGCAATCGCGTGCCCGCCACGTCGGGCGTTCCGGACCGGCGGATCTGCCGCACCGCGTCGGCCGTCACGGCCACTCCCACCGGCGCGGGAATACCGGTGAACCGAGGCTCGGTCGTCAGGTCGCGCCGACCGGGCATCGCCTGCGCCGTCATCGAGACGAGGCCGAACCGCGAACCGATCGCGTCGGCCAGGCCCGCCAGGTCGGGCACGGACTCGTCCGCCCGCAGGCCCACGGCGACGGTCGCGGTCTCCTCGACGCCCGAGGCGGACCGGTCGACCTCCAACGTGCCGATCGCCGGGCGGTCGGCACGCGGATCGGCCACGCAGACGAGCTGGACCCGCTGCGGTGAACGCTCCCGGCACAGCGCGGTCAGCGCGTCCTTCTGCCACGGATTGGCGGCGGGCTCGCATACGCCCCACCCGCCGGGGGCGCTCCCGGTGAGCTCCCGATGCAGGGTTTCGGTCACCTCTCCGAGCGTCAACCGCTCTGTCGGCGGGTGCCGCACGGTCGCCGTCACCAGCAGCTGCAGCCCCTCCGGCGGCGGGCCGGATGAGAACTCCGGGTGGACGACCGCCTCCCCCTCACCGGACCGCGGGACGAAGGCTGCACCGTCCCAGGTCAGCACGGTGCCGTCCAACCCGTCGTAGTACGTCCCGTCGGCGCCCTTCACCGCCCACTGCGCCCACGGGCCCAGCATCAGCCTCAGCGGCAACGTCAACCGGGCTCCGGAGCATACGGAGATCACGAGCCGCCGTTCCGTCTCGGCGCAGAAGCGCAAGGCCTCCGCCATCCGCACCGAGAGCGAGATCACCGGACGGTACACGAGCAGCACCCCGGTGAGGTCAGTGCACAAATCCAGCGCTGGGTGCTCCATCACCGGCTCCTCAACCCCGCCGTCTCGGCGTAGGCGGGGTCGTCCATCCAGACCATTCCGTCGAGCCGTAGCGACAGCTCGGCGGCGAAGCGCAGGGCGGGCACCTCGGAGCCCTCCACCTCCTCGGAGGCGTGCACCTCCAACCACCAAATCGGCGGTTCTAGGTGCGCCACCTCCTGCCCCAGCAGGCGTTCCAGCTCCCCGGGAACCCGCACCAGGATCGGGGCCTCGACGAGCGCCACCACTTGGCCGCCCTCGCGGTCCCAGAGCTGCAGGGCGCCGCCGTCCCCGATAGCGGTCGCGTGGACGTCAGGCCCGGCCGCCACCATGGCGGCCGCGACGGCCTCCTCGTCCAGCGGCTTCTTCAGCAGCGCGACCATGTTCTTGCTCACCGCGTCTCGTCCTCCTCCACGGGCGCGGCGGACCGACCGCACGGGCGACGTGATGCGGATTCGTCGGAAATCATCAAGGCGACCCTAACGGCTACCTCTGACACTCTCGTGCTGATATCCAGTGATCTGACGCTGGAGGTGGAAGTGAAGTTCACGTGGTCTCCGGACGAGTCCGAGTCGGACAAAGCGGACGAGCCTCAGCCCGCAGAAGACCAGGTCACGATCACCACACCGGACGAACTCGCACAGGTTCTCGCCGACGAGACCGAGCAGATGAACGAGTGTTTGAAGCAGCTGACCGAACTCATCGGGCAGACGCCGTCCCGTCCGCGCAATCGGCAGGAGCCCCCGCCGGCCAACTTCCAACCCGATAGATTCCGCCCTAAGCGTCCCAATAATTCATAACGGGACGTAACGCGATGAACGACGACACGCCGTAGTTTGGGCCTTCGCTTCCCGACTCGCCCGCTTTACTCTTGATCGCCGCAGTTGTCGACCGTGCGGGGGGAGCTCGGGTGACACTACGGGGTTGGGACATCGATCTGCCGGGGATCCGCAGCACCATCTCGAAGACCATTGCGGCGATCGAGCCCTTGGAGAAGCACGCCAAGACCTACGCCGACGCCCTCGACGCCGCGGGCGAAGCCTCAGGCAGCAACGTGGTCCAAGCCGCCGTGACCGGATTCGGTCAGCACCATCTGTTCACCCTGCCGCTGCTGGCGAAACGCACCTCCAACTGCATTCGCGGTCTCACCCTGGCCGCCAACGCCTATGTGGCCGGCGACGAGGAGATGGCCGAACGGGCGCATCGCATGGCCTTGAAGGCCCCCCGCCCCGAGGACCTGCTGCGAAAGGGGCGCGACAAGTGATCAACGCCGCCGGCATCGCGACGATGATCGCGAAGCTCAACACCGCCGAGGTGTACGCCCAGGCCTCGCGGCTGCGCAGCGCCGCGCACTCCATCTCCGTCACCGGCGAGAACGTCCACCTCGCGTGGACGCACGGCCTCAACCCGCGCGTGTACACCGCCCCAGAGGCCGAGGAGCTGCGCCAGGCGACCCTCCCCGTGCAGACCGGCACCGCCGACTTCGCCGGTCGGCTGCGGAAGGTCGCCTACGCGCTCGAGCAGTACGCCGACGCGGTGAGCCCCATCAAGACCCGGCTCCAGGACCTGTACGGCGAGGCCACAGCACTCGAAGCCAAGATCAAAGCCGAAGGGGCCGACTGGACCGAGGACGAGGACCTGGTCAAGGAGAACAACCGGATCGAGGCCGCCGTCCGCGCCCAGGCCATGGCGCTGTCAGCCGCCGAACAGCAGTGCGCCAGCGCCATCTACGCCACGTACGGCGGCCGTCCGCCCGCTCCACCCAGCGGCGCAGCCGCCGCCCCGACCACGCCGCCGTGGGGCACCCCGGAGAAGGCCGATTTGCCCTGGTACAAGGACGCTTGGAGGGGCGTGGGCAGATTCCTGCGCAGCTTCGGGCTCGGCTTCTGGGACGTCACCTGGGGCAACTTCTCCGCACTCGTCGGCCTGCAGGGCTGGGAGACAGCGAAAGCGGCCTGGACGCAGATCGGCAAATTCAGTTTGGCCTCCGCGCTCATCACGGCTCCGGGCGGCGCGGCGGCGCTGCTCGATCCGAAGATCCGCAGCTTCGTCTGGAACTCCCACAAGGAACAGGCCAAGGGCCTGGTCGCGTGGGACGAATGGAAGCGCGACCCCGGCCGTGCCGCCGGCCAGGTCTTCGGCAACGCTCTGCTGCTCGCCAGTGTCAAGAAGACCGGAGGCCCGGCGTCCAGCGCCGTCGGCCGCGGCCTGCAACGAGCGGCGGTGGTCGGCCGTGCCGTCGACCCCTTCACCGCCCTCGGCAAGGTCGGCGGCGGCGCGTGGAACCTCGCCCGCAACCGCATCGCCCCCCGCCTCGACGCCGACCTTCCCAAACTCACGTCCATCCCCGAACCCAAGCCCGCCAAGCCCGGCCTGGGCGACTACAGCACCCCCGGCGGAGCCATCGGCGAGGTCAAGCACGTGCAGCCCATCGGCCGACCTGCGACCGATCCGACGTTCCGCCCGAACACCGCCCACTCCGCTCCCCGTGAACCCGCCCTGGCCGGAGCCCCTCCGCGCACGACCCCCCACGAAATCAACAGCTCCCACAACCCGCTCCAGAATCCTCACGGCCCCCGAACGCCTGGCGACGACTTGACGAACACCAGCGGTGGCCCCGAAGCTCCCGGAACCGCCGACCAGACGGTGGCCGGTGGTGTTCCTAAGACAGAACCGGCCAAGACCCCCAGCGGCGAAGCACCCACCTCGGGCGCGGTCGGGAAGGGCGACGAGCCCATCGGCGGCCATAAAGACTCACAACCTTCCGACGGCGAACCCGGTGCTCCGCGTGACCACGACGGAGAACCTGCCGCCCCAGCCGGACGCGACGCCGAGAACGGCGGTCCCGACACCGAGCATGGATCGGTATCGGAGGAGACACCGCCCAACCGCGCGCCCGACGCGAATGGTGGCGAGGACAGAAAACTCGCTGAGCTGCAGCGCGGTGACGACGGCCGGCTGCACCATCCAGACGACCCCGAGGGGACGTATCGAACCGAAGACGGAAAGCTCCACTTCGACGGCGACCCGCCGAATACCTTCCGAAACGAATACACTCACCGCCTGCACGGCGAGAACGGCCGATTCGTCGAGGATCCTTTTGCCAAGCGGCCGTTCGACTACAAAGCCGATTTGGGGCCAACGCAGAAATACATGCCGAGTCCGGAGGTTGCTGCCGAAATCTCCGAGCTGGTCAAGGAGCGTGCTCAGTTGGCAGGCCAACGAGACTCGCTCCGCAGCCAGAAGGAGCCTCTGATGGAGGTTTTCGGCATAGAAGAGCATAAAGAGCTGAGTAGCGCTAAGCTTCCCGAGAGAATGCTGAGTCTGCGTCGGGCCGTCCTCAAAGACGGCGGCCTCTCCGCCGCTGAGAAGGCCGAGAAGTTGGCGCAGTTGGACCAACTGGAGCGCCTTGCGGTCAGGGACAACGCCATCGGAAAGTCGATGGTGCGCACGAGCGAGCGGATGGGGATGGCGGCGGCCCAAGACTTCGTCCGGCAGCGGAATGCCATCCAATTGACTCCGTTGAACGACGGGCCTGGACGATCGGGCACGCTCGATGTCACCGCGGCGCTCACCAAAGAGAATCCGCCACGCCTCGTCATCGTAGAGGCCAAGGGTGGGTATTCCCAGCTCGGGGCCCGGCTCGTCGAGGGAGGGAAGAAGGCGCAGCAGGGCACTCCCGAATATCTGAGGTCGCTGCTCGCGATAGACCCCGACCTTCGTGCGGCTCTCGAAGCCAATCCGGAAGTCAGTCGGCAGCTCAAGGAGGCACTCGACAACGGGACGCTGGAAATTGACTACTATCTTGTCCGTGTCGACAACTCTGGCAAGGCGACGTGGGCCCAGTTCAATTTGAGTCGTGATGGTGCACCGTTCAAACCAAGGCGGATCGTCGGACTTGATGCCCGCTAGGATGAAGTCATGGAGGAGCGACGAAGACTGTCTGCCGAGCAAGTCGTCCAGTTGGTGACGAAGCTGCGGGGGCTGGAGTGGTCGTGGCGTCGGGCGGACATCAGTCCGATCCTCGACGATTTCGGCTGGAATATCGAGTACCAGCACGAACTCGGTATGCGTCTCGGTACCCAGTTCGGCATGGCCACTGGAGACGTGTACTGCACCGATGATGGTCGAGTTTCGGCCATTTATGGGGCTGTTTGTCCGTTCATCGATGACACTCCAGAAGAACGAGCCTGGCTGCAGGACGTCTTTGTGGAGACTGTGGCCGCCGCTGCAACCGTACTCGGTGATCCGACCGATCGTCTGCCGGGAGAATTCCCTGAGGTTCGGTGGCGTGGCCCCCAGACGACGATCGGTGTCCGCAACTCCGCAGTTCTTGTCAGGATATTTGTTGCCACCAACGAGTACATGGATGAGATGGACTGGGCTGCAAGCAAGGGGTTGTAGCAAGGATGGATTGGGAGCATTTCATCACCGCCTTGGCGGAGGAGCTTGCCAAACTTCCCGCCGGCGCACTCGTTGTGATCTCAGAACCAGGGGAGGGCAAGCAGAGCCGTTACGTGCAGTTCGCCCAGTCCAGCGGTGAGCTGGTGGGGTACGTGGTGTACAACGGCTTTCTGGACGAGCGGGTGCGGGCCACGCCTCGCGGTGAGGAAGCCATCATGGATGCTGGCTGGAATCCGCCCCGCGGTCCTCACGACAATTGGTGGCAATCGCTTGGCTGGCCGGCGACCTCCAAGCAGTACCGCGACTTGGCTAGAGCGATCGTTATCGCCCTACGTGACGGGTATGGCATCGACGACATCTCTCATTGGCGGTACCAGGCCTGGAATGAACGAAGCGGGGAGCCTATCGAACTCCGTGGCCTCGGGCTTCGGCCACGGTGATTGCTTTTGATCGCAACCTGATTCCAGGCGGCAATGTGTTGTCTTCGGTGGCCTGATATGTCAGTGCGACGGTTGCGGAACGTGTGTGGCGCATGAAGTCAGGGAGGATCGGCGAAGACTGTCTGCTGACCGAGCCGCCCAGTTGGTGACGAAGCTGCGAGGGCTGGAGTGGTCGTGGCGTCGGGCGGACATAACTCCGATGCTCGGCGACCTTGGCTGGAATATCGAGTACCAGCACGAACTGGGTATGCGTCTCGGTACCCAGTTCGGCATGGCCACTGGAGACGTGTACTGCACCGATGATGGTCGAGTTTCGGCCATTTATGGGGCTGTTTGTTCGTTCATCGATGACACTCCAGAAGAACGAGCTTTGCTGCAGGACGTCTTTGTGGAGACTGTGGCCGCCGCTGCAACCGTACTCGGTGACCCGACCGATCGTCTGCCGGGAGAATTCCCTGAGGTTCGGTGGCGTGGCCCCCAGACGACGATCGGTGTACGCAACTCCGCGGTTCTCGTCAGGATATTTATCGCCACGAATGAATACATGGGACGGCTCGCCTAGTAGGGGGAACAACGTGGAGGAGCATGCGATAACGGTCGATCCGGTTGAGGTGCTGCTTGGCCGCCTACTTTCCATTCAGTGGGAAGAGAAGGCATGGCAGCGGGTGTCGTAGGCGCGTCTTCTGGAGGAATTTCTCCGTCGCGCTGCATTGTGGGCCAAAAAGTTCAACTCCACTGAGTGGCCCTTTTTTGATGTAGCGGCACTCGTTGATCCATCCGTTCGAGCGGACGAGGAGGTGCTGGCCAAGCTCGATAAGGGGTTGCCGATCTTCCTCAGCCTGCCGACGATACGCTTCTGTGAACGAGCCCTGCATTTCGCGACGTTGAAAAGGGCGGGAAAGGCTCCTTCTGAGCTGCCGGACCCGTTCGAGCCGCTGATTGTTCTCTTTGAGCGCGGTAGCCTCTTCTCGAGTGAAGGATCGGGGTATATCGACGTAGATGGGCTTGGAATTCGTCGCGGTCGCTTCGTTGATTATCTGCAGGATGAGCCGCGGGCCCCAGTGGATCGAGAACAGCTGAACGATCTGGACTGGCGGGTACTGGCGGATCGACTCGCCAAGGAGATTGCTGGACTTGATTCCGGAATCGAAATCACTCTGTCAGCTTCCAGTGGGGCGGACCATCGTCAGTATGTACTGCTCTCTCGGGAAGAGCGCGAACTAGCGGTCGTGTTGGTGGAAGATGACTCTGCTGCGGCGCGCGTATCGGAATCTCTTTCTGAGGGGATGCAGGAATCTTGGGCGGCGAGTTGGCGCCACGTAGATGCGCCCGACGGGCATAACAAGCTGGAATGCAGGATGACGTGGCCGCCATCTGACGGGCAACTCAAGCAGCTTGTCGATACGTTGGTGCATGCACTGCGTCGCGGTTTTGGCCTTGATGAGACGGGCAATCTGTGTTATGAGGCTCTGCAGCGTGAATCTGGCAAAGCTATCTGGCTTCCCCGACTTGGATTGACACCACAAAGGACGACTCGAGCGAAGCAGCCATGATCCACAAGTTCGTCCGTCTGTCGGACGCAGTAGTCAGGAGAGGGCGGTGTCAATGGTTCATGTGGGCTGCATTTCCTAAGCCTCCGCAGCGGCGAATGGAAGCATGGAGAGATCGGCGAAAACTTGCTGCTGAGCGAGTCGTCAAATTGGTGACCAAGCTGCGGGGTGGAGTGGTTGTGGCGGCGGGCGGACGCCAGTCCGATGCTACCGAGCCTGGAACGAGCGGAAAGGTAATGAGCCCGTCGAGCTCCCCCGGTTGGGGCTTCCGCGCGAACGGTAACTTACCCGGCCGGTTGTAGCGTCGTAGTCGGCTGAAGGGCCGGGGTATCTGCGCTCTCACACCTTGCATGCGCGGCAGGCAGAAGAGAATGGCAGCTCGTTGTGGTCAGACAGATCGATTTCACTCAGAAGCCTCCGTCGGCGCGTCAGTTGCGTCAGCAGGTGATCGAGCTGCTTGAGCAGTCGGCGTGTGGTCGGGAGGAGCAGCTTGCCGAGGCTTTGAGTCGGCTTCTGCTGCTCAGATTTGTCTACGGTCCTGACTATGGACTTCGCGGGGAAGAGCTGCGTGCCTTCAAGAAGCGAGTAGCTGATGGCGTGCAGAGCGGCAACAACCCGGTGAACCTGGAGAACTATCTAGGGGAGGCGGCGTCTTGGGCTGCTGAGGGGCGGTACGACGGGTACGCGCCTGCGGTGCTTGCCCGC
The DNA here is from genome assembly GCF_001552235.1 of Actinomadura rubrobrunea NBRC 15275. Lineage (NCBI taxonomy): Bacteria > Bacillati > Actinomycetota > Actinomycetes > Streptosporangiales > Thermomonosporaceae > Actinomadura > Actinomadura viridilutea. The sequence continues at coordinate 20,221 of NZ_BCQU01000003.1, forward strand.
TCCTCGTTCCAGATCCTGCTCGAGGATTTCGGGGAGTGGGATCTGATGAACGAACAGAGGCGTGAAGATCTCGCCTACATCGACGAAGACCTCCGGGAGGCGGCCGAGGATGCGCCGCCTGTCGAGACCAGATTCGTACCTCCGAACTTGCCGGCCACGCACTGGTGGTGGAAGGCCCCGAAGCGCACTGACATGAGCGAAAGGGAGCGGAGACTGAGACTGCGCGGGAGAGACCTGTACATGATTGAGACGTACGGATCTGACAGGGCCTGCCGGCCTTTAGGTGAGGCAGATCGACCTTAGTGCCACACTGGAGTCCCGTCCGGAACCCGCTTGGGCCCTTTTCAGTTGATCTTTGCGTTCAGGTGAGGACGCTCTCGCACCGCCTGGACCGTCAGCGCGGACTCCACGACCGTGCGCGCACGCTGGCACGCCGCCGGAGTCCGCGCAATGGGGCGAACGAGCGCGGACGAAGCAGCCGACCGGGCAGCTGCTCGGACGGTCACAAGGCGTGCCGACCACCAGGATTCGCCCGACGGTCGACTCGCGCGGCATCACATATGCCGCCCCACCAAACCTGATCACCATGTCACCGCGCTGCTGCGGATCCACCAAGATCCACCGGATACTGCTAGCGCGGCAGAGGCTGGTGCGGGGAGCATGTGGGCTCCTGGCCGGTTCGGTCGGTGTGCCCCCAGGTGCACGCGACAGGTGCGGGCGTCAGCTGAGGGCGCATCGTCGCGACCAGCACGTACTCGCCGCAGAGCGGGGGATTGGGCTGGGCTGACGAGGCCTGGCGGGCGGGGGCTCAGGCTGGGGTGGTGGTGGCGGACATGTTGCTGACGCGGCCTTGGGGGTCGAAGGAGACCTGGATCCCGAAGCCAGGGCCGGTGATGCTGAGCTCGGTGTAGTCGTGATTGAACGCGGCGCCGAGCTGACGCAGGCGGGCGTAGCTGTGGATGGCGCGCCGCTGGTCCCGGAGGGGCATCTCGGCGAGTCCCTGCTGCAGGATGCGCATGACGCGAGGGAATGCAGGCGGCGGCAGCTGGAACTCCGGGTGCTCGAGAAGGAACGCGGCACGCGTGCCGCGGCCGACGTCGGCGTGGTAGGAAGTCCAGACGCCTGACACGACCTTCGCCGCGTCCAGAAGCGTCGAGGCGACGCGGGCCGGTTCCAACCTGAAGTCGGCGGGACCGCCGGGCACCGCGGTGAAGGGGATCTCCGCGGACGCCAGCTCGGGGATGCCGTACTGCTGGCCGAATTCGCGCACCTTGACGGACGCGGCGGTCAGGGATTCGGAGTAGCCGGTCGGGTTCGCCCAAGCCCACAGCCACGACTGCGGGCCGGGGGCCGCGCTACCGAGCAGGTGGACGCGGGTGCACCTGAGATTGCGGCTGCCGGTGAACTCGAAGAGTCCTTCCCGCAGGTCCATGTGCCAGTTGTGCCGGCCGACGACCTCCTCCAAGCGCAGCTGGTGTTCCAGGGACAGTAGCGCCGCGTCATCGAGGACGTTGGCCAGCGTGAGCGTTCCGGACATGGGCGGAAGGCTAGGGCAATCCCACTGCTGCGGCGATCCGAATCACCAACCTCGATAGATCCTTCGTGAGTGCGCCATACCCGGCGGTGCGGGCAGGAGCCGCCGGGCGTAGCCGGTCACGGCGACTTGTGCAGGCGTGTGGAGTGAAACCGTCGAAGCGGCGGCACGCGTCACAACCGCGGATCTTGAGTTGAGAACGGGAGCACACACATGCGGATTGCGCGTCACGAGGTCAGCGAGGAGCGCCTGCGTGCCGCCACCGAGAACTTCGCCGAGCGGATCGCCGACCTCGTCGACATGCAGCAGAACGTCGAGTTCGACCACGCCTTCGGCTGGGAGATGGTCGGCATGGACCTGCTCGACTACGCCGGCGCGCGGTCGGTGGCGGATCCGGCGATCGATGACGACACGTGGAAGGCGCTGCTGTCGGCGGCCGAGGCGAATCTGGGGGCGGTGTACCTGGCCGGGGCTCCCAAGGGCGCGCCCGCGTCGGTCACGATCACTTACACGGGCACCGGGGTGTCCTACAACGGCGTGCCCGCCGACGCTGGGACGCTGCACGTCTCGGACTGGCTCAAGGCGCTCTACCTGTGGATCATCATCGGACGGCAGGACCACAAGCGCGGAGCGTTCCTGTTCATCGGCAATCGCCTCCCCGAAGACGCAGGGTTCGCGCACGCCCTCGCCGACTACGTGTTCGGTGAACGTGCCCTTGTGGCCAAGTACCTGGAGGACGCGGCCGGCGACGCGGCGTCCGCGCTGCGTGCCCTCACCGACGGCGCCCAGGACGCATTCTGGGACGCGATCGCAGGCATGCTGACCGCCTACCGTTCCGCTCTCAGTGACGATCCCCGTCCGCGCACGCTGCTGCCCCTGGAACCGCTCGCGCTGACCACGCTGGCCGTCCGCGGCGCGGGCTGGGAGCAGCGCATCGAGTCCGACTACCTGCCGGTCCGGCTCACCTCGGGAAAGGCCGCGCAGTAGCGGGCTCGCTAGGGCCGTTGAGGAACGGGCGCTCGCCGGGGACGTCGGTGAATGAGACGATCTCGCTCAGACCGGCGGTGGTGAAGCCGTGGGCGAGGGCGTTGCGGGCGGCCTCGACCCGCGTAGCCGCGGCTCCAGTGCGGCGGGCCGGCCGCCCGCCGCCGATCTCGACGGCGGAGGTGAATAGGCGTGGAAGTCGGCCGTCCACAGGCCGGTGAAGCCGAGGAACGCGCCGGTGGCGATGTGCTCGGAGTCGAGCGGCTGCCGTTGGTCAGCGTCGGCCTCGATGGGCTGGTCTCCGACCCGCTGTGCGGCATCCACGTCGTCGCAGGGGTGCTGCGCTGAACGACGTGCGCGTCGAACTCCGGGCAGCGCGTGGAGCTGCGGGTGAACGACCTGGTCGGCCGCGAGCTCGCCTCAACGATCTGCCGGGCAAGTGCTCGAGGAGGAACTGCGGCGTGAGCGCGGGGGGCGATGTCGGACGTGGGAGCTGCTCCAATCACCCGACAAGACAGGCTCGTCCGTGGGGTCGGGCGGAGGCGCGTGAACGGGACCTCCGCGGACGCCGCGTTCGTCATGTCGGGCTGCTGCCCGAAGCCGCGCTTCTTCTTAGATGTCAGAGACTCGGCGTAGCTGATCGGGTTCGCCCTGGCTCACAGCCGCGAGTGCGAGCCAGGGCTTGCCAAGTGTTCCGAGCGCCTTGTCGGTGCCGCTGCCGTGAGGACGCATCCCTCCTTTGTGGGACGGGCACTCCTGGCCGACCCAGGACAGCGTTCCAGCCGCACGAGATGGCGGGTCTGCCGGCCGCTGGCCGGGTCCGCTGCGGCCGGGGTCGCGGGGACGGTGCCCGGGGAGGGTGGGCGCAATACTCTCGTGCCGTGACAGCTCGAGTCTGATCGGGTCAAGGCTGGCGAGGAGGCATCGTGACGGTCCGGATCGTCCATCGGCCCGCGCGGACCGTGCATCCGCTGCCGCCGCAGGAGACGAGGCAGGTGGAGGCGCCGCCGACGCTCCCCGAGGCGGGCGGACTGGGCGGGCAGGTGTTCGCGATCCTGCCGATCGTCGGGATGACGGCGTCGCTGACGGTGATGACCGTCCTGCGCAATCCGGCGTTCATCGCGCTCGGGGCCGTCATGCTCGTCGTCGCCGTGCTGGTGGGGGCGGCCTTGCTGCTGTCGCGGCGGGGACAGGTGTCGCGGCAGCGGCGCAGCCAGCGGGAACGGTACCTGGAGTACTTGGAGGAGCTGCGCGACGAGCTGGGCCGGGCGGAGCGCGAGGCGCGGACGCGCGCGCGGCTGCTGGATCCGCCGCCTGAGGCGTTGTACGACATCGTCCGGGATCCGGCGCGGCTGTGGGAGCGGCGCCGGCGGGATCCGGACTTCCTGCGGGTGCGCGTGGGCACCGGGACGATGCCGGGCCCGAAGCTGGAGCTGGGCGAGCGCGGCACGGCGCTGGCGCCGAGCGATCCGTTCATGCTGGCCGAGGCGCGGGGGGCGATCCGGCGGTTCAGCTCTGCCCCGGACATGCCGCTGACGGTGCCGCTCGACATGGCGGGCAACGTCAGCGTCATCGGGCGCAGGGAGGACGTGCTGGCGGTGATGCGGGCGCTGCTGGCCCAGCTCGCCGCCTTCCACGCCCCGGAGGACGTCGCGATCGGCGTCGCCGCCGGCGAGGACCGGATCGGCGACTGGGACTGGGTGAAGTGGCTGCCGCACGTCCTCGATCCGAACAGGAGGGACGGCGGGGCGCCGCTGCGTCTCGTCGCGTCGAGTCCGGGCAGGTTGAGCGCGCTGCTGGCGGACGAGCTCAAAGAGCGGACCGACTTCGCCACCGAGGTGCGGCGCGGGCTCGGGAAGCGGGACGCCTACCGGCTGTTGCGGCGGCTGGTGGTGGTGCACGACCTGTACGGGGGCGTGGCCGCGGATCTGGTGCGTCCGGACGAGACGATCGGGCCGGCGGGGCTGGCGGCGACAGTGATCCATCTGGTGGCGGATCGCACCCAGGAGCCGGGGGACGTGGGCGTCCGCATCACCGTGGACGGCACGCGGGTGCGGGTGGAGGATCTGCGGGCGGCGACCCCGGTGGCCTTCGAAGGGACCTTGGACCAGGTGCCCGCCCCGACGCTGCTGGGGCTGGCGCGGATGCTGGCGCCGTTGCGGCTGTCGCGGGAGTCGGTGGAGGAGTCCGCCGAGCAGGGCGGGACGCTCGACGTCACCCGGCTGCTGGGGGTGGACGAGCCCGAGCGGCTGGACCTGCGGAAGATGTGGGCGCCGCGCAGCGAGCGGGCGTTCCTGCGGGTGCCCATCGGCGTCGACGACGCGGGACAGCCGGTCGTCTTGGACCTCAAGGAGGCCGCGCAGCTCGGTATGGGGCCGCACGGCCTGTGCGTGGGCGCGACCGGGTCGGGCAAAAGCGAGCTGCTGCGCACGCTGGTGCTGTCGCTGGCGCTGTCGCATCCGCCCGACCAGGTGTCGATGGTGCTGGTGGACTACAAGGGCGGCGCGACGTTCGCCCCGTTCGAGAAGCTGCCGCACGTGGCGGGCGTCATCACCAACCTGGAGGACGACGCCGGGCTGATCGAACGCGCGTACGCCAGCCTGTCGGGCGAGGTGCAGCGCAGGCAGCAGGTGCTGCGGGACGCGGGCAACATCGCCAACATCGGCGACTACAACTACCAGCGCGTCCACCACCGGCCCGAGCTGCCGCCGCTGCCGCACCTGCTGGTCATCATCGACGAGTTCGGGGAGCTGCTCACCGCGCGTCCCGACTTCATCGAGCTGTTCCTGTCGATCGGGCGGATCGGGCGCAGCATCGGCGTGCACCTGCTGCTGTCCAGTCAGCGCATCGAGGGCGGCAAGCTGCGCGGCCTGGACACGTACCTGTCGTACCGGATCGGGTTGCGCACGTTCTCTGAGGAGGAGTCCCGCACGGTCCTGGACACCCCGGACGCCTTCCACCTGCCCGCGCTGCCGGGCTTCGGCTACCTCAAGGTGGACACCAGCCTGTACCAGCGGTTCAAAGGCGGGTACGTGTCCGGACCGTACCGAGGGCCCGTGGTGGAGGAGCCCAAGGAGGCGGGGCCGGCGCCCGTGCGTCCCTACACCGCCTACAACACGGCCGTCGATCAACGGGTGGACGTCGTCGAGGAGGAGGGGCGGCTGCCGGAGCGGACGGCCGGGCCCACGCTGCTCGACGTGCTGGTCGAGCAGCTCACCGGCGAACGCGTCCAGACGATCTGGCTGCCGCCGCTGCCCGCCGCCCTCACGCTGGACGCCGTCGTCGGACGGGTGGGCGTCACCGGCGAGGGCATGCGGGCGTCCGCGCAGGTGGCGCCGCTGCGGGTCCCCATCGGGGTGCTGGACGATCCGCGCCGGCAGTGGCAGGGACGCTGGGACCTCGACCTGACGGCGGCGGGCGGCCACATCGCGATCATCGGTGGGCCGCAGACGGGGAAGACGACGCTGCTGCGCACGCTGGTGCTGTCGCTGGCGCTCACCCACTCCCCCGCCCAGGTGTCGGTGTACGGGGTCGACCTGGTGGGCGGCGGGCTGCAGGCGCTGGCGGGGCTGCCGAACGTGGGCGGCGTCGCCGGGCGCGCCGACCGGGAGCGGATCCGTCGCACCGTCGAGGAGGTGCGCGGGATGCTCGACCACCGCCAGGAGGTCTTCCGGCTGCACGGCATCGACTCGGTGGCCGGGCTGCGGCGGCTGCACGCGGAGGGGAAGGTGCCGGAGCTGCCGTGCGCGGACGTGCTGCTGGTCATCGACGGGTTCGGTGCGCTGCGGGACGACTTCGAGGAGATCGACGAGCTGGTCTCCGACCTGCTGCAGCGCGGCAGCGGGTACGGCATCCACGTCGTCGCCGGGATGCTGCGCTGGAACGACGTGCGCATCGCCATGCAGTCGAACTTCGGGCAGCGCGTGGAGCTGCGGCTGAACGACCCGACGGACTCGGCCGTCGACCGCAAGCTCGCCGAGACGATCTCCGCGGACCTGCCCGGGCGGGCGCTCACCGACGCCAAGCTGTTCGGGCACGTCGCGCTGCCCCGATTCGACGGCGTGCCCGACACCGAGGACCTCGGCGGGGTCGTGGAGGCCGCGGCGCGGGCGATCCGCGCGTCCTGGACCGGCCCCACCGCGCCGCCGGTGCGGGTCCTGCCCCACCGGCTGCCGGCCGCGGCGCTGCCCGGTCCCGGCCGGATGCCGGACGCGGTGCCGATCGGGGTGGACGAGCGCGCGCTGGAGCCGGTCGCGCTCGATCTGTTCGACCAGGACCAGAACCTGCTGGTGCTCGGGGACGGGGGATGCGGCAAGACGAACCTGCTGCGGCTGGTCGCCGAGGGGCTGGTCGCCCGGTATTCGCCGGAGGAGGTCGTGTTCGCGGTCATGGATCCGCGGCGCGGCCTGCGCGAGGTGATCCCCGAGCCGTACGTGGGCGGGTACGCGGGGAGCGCGCGGCTGGCCGCGGGACTGGCCGCGGGCGTCGCGAAGGAGCTCGAGTCGCGGATGCCCGACTCGCCGGAGGATCGGTGGAGCGGCGGGCCGCGCGTGGTGGTGCTGGTCGACGACTATGACCTGCTCGCCACAGCCGGGCAGCAGCCGCTCGAGGCGTTCCTGCCGTTCGTGCCCAGCGGACGCGACATCGGGCTGCACCTCGTAATGTCGCGGCGGGTGGCCGGGGCGGCACGTGGGTTGTACGACCCGTTGCTGCTGGCGGTCCGCGAGACGGGTGCGGCGACGGTGCTGATGTCGGGCGACCGGTCCGAGGGGCAGCTGTTCCCGGGGCTCTATCCGTCTCAGCAGCCGCCGGGGCGAGGGCACTGGATCAGGCGGGGAGCCTCGCCGCAGCTGATTCAGACCGCCATCGTGGAGGGGGAGCCCGGTGGGGTGAGTGCCGCCCGGGTGGTTGAGCGCGGGCGCGATGCGGCCCCGGTGCGGGATGGGGGCGCCGCGGCGCCTTCTCCGCGGCCCATCGGGGGGAGGTCGGCGACCGTGGAGATACCACGTCCCGTGAGGCCCGCTGAGCAGCCCACACCAGAGCGCGAGCGCGGGTGACGCGGCCTGTCCGAGTTGGGGACGTCTGACGTGGGGTGCGAGGGAGGAGAGGCGCGCCTCGTCTGTTTCGGCCCTGGCTGCGGTTGAACGAAGAAACTCCTCCGAGGCGTCAGGCATGGAGCTGGCGGGGCAGCCGGGCAGCGTGGTGAACGGGCCCTCCACGGACGATTCGTAATGCCGTATTGCTGTCCAAATCGCGCGCCTTCACGGACGTGGCGGTGAGGGACTCGGTGTAGCCGCTCAAGTCCCAGCGGAGCATGGCCTCCTGGCGGTGATGTCGCATGGGGGAGGCGCGGCGTCGGCTTGGGGCGGCCGAGAATGGAGGGCATGGGGAAACGGCGGTTGTGTCCGTGCGGCACCGGGGTGCCCTACGGGGAGTGCTGCGGACGGCTGCATCGGGGGGAGGCCAAGGCCGAGACGGCCGAGCAGCTCATGCGGTCGCGGTACAGCGCCTTCGCCGTAGGGGACGTCGACTATCTGCTCGCCACCTGGCATCCCGCGACGCGGCCGTCGAGCCTGGACCTCGACCCCGGCCTGCGCTGGCAGCGGTTGGACATCGTGCGGGTCGCCGACGGCGGGCCGTCCGACCGCAGGGGCACGGTGGAGTTCCGCGCCCACTACGTGCAGGGACGGCACGCAGGCGAACTGCACGAGGTGAGCCGTTTCGTCCGGCAGGAGGACGCCTGGGTCTACGTCGAGGGCAAGGTGTTCTAGCGGCGTGCCGTGATGCGGGTGGGCAGGGACGCGAAGCCTCGGTCGTTGGAGGAGTGGACGCGCTTCATCGCGGCGGCGTCGATCTCGTAGTCGGCGATGACGTTCACGAGTTCCGTCAGGGCGATGCGCGCCTCCAGGCGGCCCAGGTTGGCGCCGAGGCAGTGGTGGCGGCCGCTGCCGAAGGCGAGCGACGCGCCGGTGTCGCGGTCGAGGTCGAAGCGGTCGGGGTCGGGGAACACCCGCGGGTCGCGGTTGGCGGACCCCACCAGCAGGAGGACGCGCCCGCCCGCCGGGATCGTCACGCCGTGCAGCTCGACGTCCTCGGTGGTGGTGCGGGCGAGGGCCTGCGTGGGCGGGTCCCAGCGCAGGGTCTCCTCGATCCAGTCCTCGACGCGTCCGGCGAAGGCGCGGGCGCGTTCGGCCGGGTGCTTCCAGGCGGCGTGCCAGGCGTTGCCGAGGAGCAGCATCGTGGTCTCGATGCCGGCGCCGACCAGCAGGATCAGCACTCCCACGATCTCCTCGGGGGTGAGCCGGTCGTCGCCCTCGGCGGCGTCCAGCAGCCCCGACAGCAGGTCGTCGCGGCGTTCGCGGGCGCGCTCCGCCGTCAGCTCGGTGTAGTACTGGACGAGCTCGCCGATCGCCTTCAGCGCCTCGGGGGGCAGGTCGGTGGCCTCCTCGTCCCGGTACATGATCGCCATGCCGAGCTCGCGGAGCCGGTCGCGGTCGGCCTCCGGGACGCCCACCAGCTCGGAGATCACGTCGGTGGGGAGGCGGCCGGCGAACTCCATGAGGTCGAAGGCGTCGCCGTCCAGCAGCGGCGCCAGGTGGGCGCGGGCGATCTCCCGTATGCGCGGTTCGAGGGCCTGCACGCGCCGCTGGGTGAAGGCGCGGGAGACCAGGCCGCGCATGCGGGTGTGCTTGGGCGGGTCCATGGCGACGAACGAGAAGAACTTCTCCGCGTCCGGGCCCCAGAACGCGGGTTCGATGCGCAGGCCGTTGACGCTGGAGAACCGGGTGGAGTCGCGCAGCGCCGCGAGGATGTCGGCGTGTCGGGACAGCGCCCAGAAGTCGTCCCGCTCGTTACGGTAGACCGGTGCCTCCTCGCGCAGGCGCGCGTAGACGGGGTACGGGTCCTCCTGAATGTCGAAGTCAAACGGGCTGTAGTAGAGGTCCATCGCCTTCGCGTCCTCCAGGTCGACACCGCGCAACCGATGTGATCATGTCTGGATTTGTCCTGACACGCCACCCATCTCGTCTATAAGTTTCATGTTCTGAATAAGTCGGGCACATTGGGAGTGGTCGGCGCCGAGGCAGAACCGAGACAGAACCGAGACAGAAGGGACGCCGCCCCCTGACGGCACGGACGGGGCGTGAAGCGAGGTCAGCGTGGACGACGAGCAGGCACCTCCGGGGATCGACCCGACCAAGGCGCACCCGAGCCGCCGGTACAACTACTGGCTCGGCGGCAAGGACAACTACGCCGTCGACCGGGAATCCGCGGAGACGGTCGCCTCCGCTTTCCCGACGGTCCGCCTGGCCGCCCAGGAGAACCGGCGGTTCCTCCGGCGCGCGGTGTCGTACCTGGCGGCCGAGCGCGGCGTCCGGCAGTTCCTGGACATCGGGACGGGCCTGCCGTCGGCCGGGAACGTCCACGAGGTCGCCCAGGAGATCGATCCGTCCTGCCGGGTCGTGTACGTGGACAACGACCCGATCGTGCTCGCCCACGCGCGGGCGCTGCTCACCAGCACGCCCGAGGGGGCCACCGCGTACCTGGACGCGGACCTGCGCGACCCCGAGAAGATCCTGACGCATCCCGACCTGCACGCCACGCTGGACCTGTCGCGGCCGGTGGCGCTGATGCTGGTCGCGATCATGCATTTTCTGACCGATGACGACGACCCGTACGGCGTCCTCGCCCGGCTGCTGGAGCCGCTCGCTCCGGGCAGCCACGTCGTGATCACGCACGCGACCGGCGACCACCTCACCCCCGAGCAGTACGCCGAGACCGTGGCGGCCAACGAACGCAGCGGGGTCCCGTTCCGGCTGCGTTCCAAGGAGGAGTTCACCCGGTTCTTCACCGGCCTTGAAGTGCTGCCGCCCGGCATCACCTCGATCGTCGAGTGGCGCCCCGAGGACCCGCCGGAGAAGCGCTCGTCCGTCGAGGACGTCTCCATGTACGGCGCCGTCGCCATCAAGCCCTGAACCAACGATTGGGCTTATTTGGCGGCGATGTGTTCGGCGTGGTCGCGGTAGCGGTGGTAGAGGGGCTCGTATTGCTTGGCGCGGTGCGTCGGGTGGACGACCGGGTCGGCGGTGACCGGGGGCGGCGGTACGGGCAGCCCTGCCGCTGATGCGGCGAGCATGGCCGCGCCTACGGCGGACGCGCTGCGCACCCCGATGGGGTGCAGCGGCATCCCCAGCACGTCGGCCAGCAGCGTGCGGAATGCGGGGGCGGCGATGCCGCCTCCGACGAGGCGTGCGTGCTCCAGCTTGGAGGCGGACGGCAGTGCTTCCAAGGCGTGACGGATCGCGAACGCCACGCCTTCGACGGCGGCTTGGGCCAGGGACGCGCGATCGCCCGCCAGGTCCAGGCCGAGCCATGCGCCGCGTGCGTGCGCGTTCAGCACGGGGGAGCGTTCACCGGTCAGGTACGGCACGAACGTCACCCCGTCCGCGCCGGGCGGGCGTTCCGCCGCCGCGTACAACTCGTCCCAGCCGAGGCCGAGCACGCGGCGCACCCAGTCCAGTGCGAGTCCCGCGTTCTGCACGGCCGCCATCGCGTACCAGCGAGCGCCCTCCGCGGCGGCCGAGCGGTACAGGTGCGTGCGGGGGTCCGGGGTGACGACGGGGTCGTGCACGGGCCGGACGATCTGCGCGCCCGTGCCGACGGAGATCTGCGGGTCGAGCGGGTCGGTCAGCCCGGTGGCCAGCAGCGCCGCGGCCGTGTCCGCGCAGCCGGTCGCCACGGGGACGCCCACGTCGACTCTCGGCAGACCGCGAGCCGAGACGACGCCGGCCCGTTCGCCGGACGGACGCACCGGAGGCAGCAGCCCGGGGTCCAGGCCGACGCCGCGGACGACGTCGTCGGCCCACCGGTCGCCGGGGACGTCCCACAGCAGCGTGGCCGAGGCGTCGGACGGGTCCGTGGCGACGTCGCCGGTGAGGCGGTGGCGCACCCAGTCCTTGGGCAGCAGCGCGATGTGCGCGCGCTCGTACGCGGCCGGTTCGTTCCGCCGGACCCAGAGCAGCAGCGGCCCGGTCATCCCGGGTGAAAGCGGGTTCGCCAGTTTGTGGAGGAGTTCGTCCGGTAGCGCCTGCCACGCGGAGACCTCCGAGGTGGCGCGGGAGTCCGCCCACAGCAGCGCGGGCCGTATCGGCGAACCGTCCTCGTCGGCGAGCACCAGGCCGTGCATCTGCCCGTCGACGCCGATCCCGGCGACCTCCAGCCTGCCGGACGACAGCGCCTCCCCCAGCGCCGCGACGACCGCGTCCCACCAGTCGGCGGGGTGCGTCTCCGCCTGCCCAGGGGCGGGGCTGCGCACGGGATACTCGCGGGCCGCCTCGGCGTGGACCGTGCCGTCGAGCCCGAGCGCCACCACCTTGACGCCGCTGGTGCCGAGGTCGATGCCGACGAAGACGGGGACGGTCATGCTGCACTCTCCTTGACGCGGCGCTGTCGTCGGGCCAGCCGCTGGAGGCGGCCGGCCGGACGTCTCGGTTGCGCCCACCACATTGTCCGCATCGAGGGGTGCGATGAAACGACGCACAGGTTCCCCTCCGAGGGGAGGAGGGGAACCTGTGGTCAGGCGAGGAGGAGACCGCGAGTGGTTGCCGGCGTCAGCGTCGGAAGACGAAGGCCCGGCCCTCGTCCCCGTTCCACCAGCCGCTGCGCCGCCAGTTCGACCAGGGACCGGTGTTGCACTGCCGCACCCTCACGCGAGGGCGCATGGTCCGCGGGCGGTCGTAGCCGATGAAGCCCACGCCCACGGCGCACCTGCCGTCGTTCCGGAGGTTCCTGACGCGTAGGTGAATGCTGGTCTGCCGCGCGCGTGTCCATTTGCCGGCGTGCCGGGCGCGCGGCAGGGTGCGGTGGCATACGTAGTACTGCAGGAGAGCGCGGCCGTCCCTGGAGCGTTGCGTCCCGCGGTGCCGGCAGTGTCGCCGGTGGTCGGGGCGCGCGCTGTCCACGGCGGTGGACGCGGCGGTCGTGGTCGCTCTCGTGGTCGACGCCGTGGTCGATACCGTGGTCGACGCCGTGGTCGACGCCGTGGTCGCGGCCGTGGCGGAGGCCGCGGTCGGGACGGTCGGCGGGGCGAGGGCCACCAGTCCGGCGCCCACGACCGCACCGGCCGCGATGAGGGCGAACTTCGGCTTTTGCATACCTGTTCTTCCCCTTTCGAAGGATTTCGTCGATGACCGGGCGTATTTTGTGCGACGCCCGGGCCTGACATGTCCGGTTCTAGCCGCCGAATGTTGTCCTGTGTCGGTGAGTGGACACCGGACAACAGCCCACGGACAATGGGCGCAGCGAAGTCCGACCAAATGGGGTGGCGATGCCTCGTCCTGAACGTCCGCTGAACGGCGACGATGTGGTGACGCGTTTCGCCGCCGACCTGCGTCGGCTGCGGGCGAAAGCGGGCAGTCCGACCTATCGCGAGCTGGCGCGGCGGGCGCATTACTCGGCGTCGACGCTGGCAGACGCCGCGTCCGGACGAAAATTGCCCAGTTTGTCGGTGACGCTGGCATATGTCCGAGCTTGCGAGGGAGACGTCGCCGAATGGGAGGAGCGCTGGCGCCGTGCCGCGGTGGAAACCGCGGCCGCCGCGGATTCCGTGAATTCCGATGGGGGCGCCGCCGACGGAGCAGACGATTCCGCGCCTTCGGAACGACAACGCGTCCCTTATGTGGGTCTGGCTGCATTTCAGCCTGAAGATTGCCAATGGTTCTTCGGGCGGGAACGGCTCACCGACGATCTCGTCCGGCGGGTCCGCGCGGGGCGATTCCTCGCCGTGTTCGGGGCCTCGGGCGCCGGGAAATCGTCGGTGCTGCGGGCCGGGCTGCTGGCCTGTCTCCGCGAGGAGACGGCCGTGGAGGGGGCCGAGTGGCCCACCGTGCTGCTCACCCCGGGCCCCCATCCGCTGGACGAGTGCGCCGCCCGCCTGGCCGCCGTCGGCGGCGGCTCGGCCGCCGCGCTGCGCAAGGAGCTGGCCGAGGACGAGCGCGCGGTGCACCTGGCGGTGCTGCAGGCGCTGGCCGGGCGGCCCGCGGACGTCGACCTGCTGCTGGTGGTGGACCAGTTCGAAGAGGTCTTCACGCTGTGCGCCGACGGTGCCGAGCGCGCCCGGTTCATCGCCGCCCTGCTCGCCGCCGTCCGGGCCCCCAACAGCCGCACCCGCGTCGTGCTGGGCGTGCGCGCCGACTTCTACGCCCGCTGCACCCAGCACCCGGACCTGGTCGAGGCGATGCGGGACGCGCAGGTGCCGGTCGGCCCGATGACGACCGACGAGCTGCGCCGGGCGATCACCCAGCCCGCCGTCCGGTCCGGGTGCATCGTCGAGGGCGCGCTGCTGGCCCGGGTGATCGCCGACGCGGGCGGCCGGGCCAACGCGCTGCCCCTGGTGTCCCACGCGCTGCGCGAGACCTGGCGGCGCCGCCGCGGCACCACCCTCACCCTGGCCGGGTACGAGGCCGCGGGCGGCATCCGGCACGCCCTGGCCCGCACCGCCGAGGCCGTGTACGCGGAGCTGACCGCCGAGCAGCGGCGCCTCGCCCGCGGCGTCTTCCTGCGCCTGGTCGCGCTCGGGGACGGCACCGGCGACACCAAGCGGCGCGTCCACCGCGACGAGTTCGGCACCGGCCGTCCCGACGTCGACCGGGTGCTGGACGCGCTGGCCCGCGCCCGGCTGATCACCCTGGACACCGACACCGTCGAGATCACGCACGAGGCGCTGCTGGACGCCTGGCCGCGGCTGCGCCGCTGGCTCGACGAGGACCGCGCCGACCTGCTCACCCACCAGCGGCTGGCGGAGGCCGCCCTCGCCTGGGACCGCGAGCAGCGCGACCCCGGGCTGCTGTACCGGGGCAGCCGCCTGGCCGCCGCCGCCGAATGGGCCGAGCGGCACCGCGACGACGTGCTGCTCGGCGACCTCCTGCGGGACTTCCTCGCCGCGTCGGCCCGGCACGAACGGCGCGCCGCCCGCCTGCGCCGCGCCGCGGTCGCCGCGCTGGCGGCGCTCGCGCTGACCGCCTCGGTGACCGCCGTGGTCGCCTTCCAGCAGAGTTCGGCGGCGAAGACCGAACGCGACCGGGCCATGGCCGAGCGGATCATGAGCGTGGCCGACAGCGTCGCGCACACCGACCCCTCGCTCGCCGCCCGGCTCGCCCTGACCGCGTACCGGATGCGGCCCACCGGGCAGGCGCGCATCGACCTGCTCGACACGCAGAACATCGCCCTGTCCCGAGCGCTCACCGGGCACACCCAGGCGGTGCACGCGGTCGCCTACAGCCCGAACGGCCGCACCCTCGCCACCGGCGGCGCCGACGGCACCGTCCGCCTGTGGAACGTGTCCGACCCGACGCGTCCCCGCCCCGCCGGGCCGCCGATCGCCGGGCACGCGGGCGAAATCCACGCGCTGCGGTTCTCCCCGGACGGCCGCACCCTGGCCGGTGCGGGCCAGGACCGGACGGTGCGCTTGTGGGACGTGTCCGACCCCGCCCGCCCGAAGGCCCTCGGGCGGCCGCTCACCGGTCACACCGGCCGAGTGCTGTCGGTGTCGTTCGGCGGTGACGGCGCCACGCTCGTCACGTCCGGCGACGACCGCACGGTGCGGCTGTGGGACGTGTCCGACCCCGCCGCCGCCCGCCCTCTCGGCGAGCCGCTCAAGAAGCAGGACGACGCGGTCGAGTCCGCGGCGGTCAGCCGCGACGGCCGCACGGTCGCCGCCGCGGGCCGCGACGGCGCGATCCGGCTGTGGAACGTCACCGACCGGGAGCATCCCGCCCCGTGGCGGCGGCCGCTCACCGTCCCCGGCGGCGCGGTGCACGCGGTCGCGCTCTCCCCCGACGGGCGGACGCTCGCCGGCGTCGGCGACGACCGCACGGTGCGGCTGTGGGACGTGTCCGACCCCGCGGACGCCGAACCCCTCGGCAAGCCGCTCACCGGCCACACCGACACGATCCTCGCCGCCGCGTTCAGCCCCGACGGGCGGACCCTCGTCACCGGCGGCGCCGACCACACCCTCCGCCTCTGGGACGTGTCCGATCCGTCCCGTCCGACGCGGCTCGGGCCGCCCCTGGCGGGCCACACCGGGTTCGTCACCGGCGCCGTGTTCAGCCCCGACGGACACTGGCTGGCCAGCGCGGGCACCGACCGCACCGTGCGGCTGTGGAACCTGCCCCGGACCGCCCTCACCGGCCACACCGACACGGTCAACGCGGTGGCCTACGCGCGCGACGGCCGCACGCTCGCCACCGCCGCCGACGACCGCACCGTGCGGCTGTGGGACGTCCGCGACCCCGGCAGCCCCCGCCCCTGGGGACCGCCGCTCACCGCGCACACCGATCCCGTCATCCGGGCGGTGTTCAGCCCTGACAGCCGGACGCTCGCCACCTCCTCCCGCGACCGCACCGTCCGGCTGTGGGACGTCCGCGACCCGGCCCGCCCGCGCCCGCTGGCGTCGATCCCCATCGAGGACGCCGAAGCGGCCGGCGCGCTGGCGTTCCATCCGGCCGGGCGCGTCCTGGTGACCGGAGCGGCCCGCCGCACCCTCCAACTGTGGGACGTGTCCGACCCGGCGCGCCCCACCCGGCTGGGGGAGCCGCTCACCGGGCACACCGCCGAACTGCACTGGGCCGTGTTCCGACCCGACGGCCGCGTCCTCGCCGTCGGCGGCGCCGACGACAAGGTGCGGTTGTGGAACGTCCGCGACCCGGCGCACCCGCGCGCCCTGCCGCCGATCGCGACCGGCGACAACAGCGGCCTCCTCTGGGGCGCCTTCGACTCCGCCGGCGACGTCCTGGCCGTGGCCGGCGCCGGTCAGGCCGTCCAGTTGTGGAAGGTGCGCGATCCGGCGCGTCCCACGGCGTTCCGGCGGCCGTTGACCGGACACGGGCTGCCGGTGCGATGGGTCGGGTTCCGCCCGGGCGAGGAGGGCTTGGCCAGCGCGGGCGATGACGGCACGGTGCGGCTGTGGCGGGTGACCAAGCGCGCCCGCGCGTTCCCGGCGGGCAAACCGCTGACCGCGGGCCACACCGGCGCGTTGCGCAGCGCCGCCTACAGCCCCGACGGACGCACGCTGGCCAGCGCCGGGGAGGACCGCGTCGTCCGTCTGACGCCCACTGATGTCGACCGGGCGGCGCGCCGCATCTGCGCGACCACCGAGGGGTCCTCGTCGTGGGGGCGGGCGCGGCGCTTCAATCTGGCCCGTCCCTGCGACTGACCCCGCGGTCCCCATCGGCCAGCGTTCGCGGCCCGGACATCGGGCCGTCGCATCCCCGTCCGTCCGGTGTCATCGCGGCGCTGGAGAAAGCACGGTACAAGGGTGAGTTCGCGCGGCCCCGCCACTTCGACGTGGCGCGCGCCGAACACGCCGAGATCCCGGTCAACGGCGGCGCCTACGACCTGATCCTCATCGGGCCGAACGGGTTCCGCCGCGAGTTCGCCGGGACGGTCCGCGACACCGCCGAGGTGTCGTCGGCCCTCGCGCCCGGCCTGCGCGACCTGCGGATCACCCTGCGCAACACCGGCCGCACGCCCCTGCGGTTCCGGCTGGCGTCGCTCGCCTACGGCCACCGGCGCCGCGAGGTCACCGTCCCGCCGCGGCAGAGCCGCACCGTCAACTGGCACACCCGCCACGGCTGGTACGACGTCGAGATCAAGGTCGCCGGGCACCCGTCGTTCCGCCGGCGGCTGATGGGCCACATCGAGAACGGTCGGCCGAGCGTCTCCGGCTGAACGGGAAAGAGGCGGGGCCGCCCCCTCCTCGGTCCCGCCTCTTCCCTCTCGACATCTTCCTGCACGCGTCGCCGCCTTCTCGTCGTCGTCGGCGCCGGTGGCAGGGCGCGGTGTGTGACGTCGGCGACTCCGCCGGCTCGCGTCGGCCGGTGGAGCCCTGACGCGCGACGCCGCCCCGAGACGGGGAGGGCCGCGCACCTGTTTCGACGTCAGGTGATGTCGGTCGGGTTGCGTGTACCGCGGAATCCGAGCCGACATCCCGGGGAGGCCCAGCCTGTTCTCAGCGCTCACCGGACCGCCCCGTCTGCCGCGTCGCCGACGTCGAACCGCAGGGGACGACGCGGCGGACGTATGCCTGCTGGAAACGGCCGCCGCCCTCGATGACGCGGACGCCCGGACAACGGCTCCGACCGGCCGGCGGTTCCCCAAGCGCGAGGCGTGGGTGTGGACGCGGCGTTGCGCTCCGGCTCGGCTTGGCGACCGGCTCTGCGGGGCGCGCCGGGCGGCCTGCGGGTCGGACGGTCGTGCCTTCGGTCGTCCGGTGTCGGCGCGACGTCGCGCTCCGGGGCGGCCTGGCGATCGGCCCTGCGGGGCGCATCGGTTGGCCTTCCCGTCGGGTGGTCGTGCTTTCGATTGCCCGGAGTGGGCACGGCGTTGCGCTGCGGGTCGGCCCGGCGTCCGGCCGACTCTGCGGTGTGCGTCGGTTGTTCGCGGCCTGTGCGTGGGGCGGTCGTGCCTTCGGTTGTCCGGAGTGGGCGCGGCGTTGCGCCTCGGGTCGGCGTGGTGCTCAGCCCTGCGGGGCGTGTCGGTTGTTCGCGGCCCGCAGGTCGGGTGGTGGCGCCTTCGGTTGTCCGGTGTCGGCGCGACGTTGGGAAGCACGCGCGTGCATGCCCAGCCGCCGACGCCGGGTCCTTCAAGGACGGCGTGGTGGCGGACGCCGGTGCGGTATCCCGTTCTGAGTCGGTGTTCGGGCTGTGCTGCGTGGCGTTGGCGGGAGCTTGTGTGTGCATGGCGTTCTGCCGTCGCAGGTTCCTCGGGGACGGCGGGTACTGGCTGGCGGGTGTGTAGCGGGGGCCGGTGTGCCGAGGTGTGGGTGCCTGCGGCGGACGCTAAGCGAGCGCCTTGCGCGAGTCGTGTGAGGCGACCAGCTCGCGGAACTCGGTGACCGCCGTCTCGGCGTGCCGCCCTGGGGGTACGGCGCTCAGCACGTGGTCGACCAGGGTGGTGACCATGATGCTGCTCTGCTCGGGCGGAAGAGCCGCGTAGGCGTTGCCGGCGTGGCGGACCCCCTCGGTGACGTCGCCGGTGCGGACGTGGCCGACGGCTTCGAGCAGTTCGACCTGGGTCCGGTAGCGCGGGCAGTCCAGAGGGTGGACGGCGCGCAGGCGGCCGATGGCGCGGTCGAGTCCGTCGCGATCGCCGAGCTGGCCGTACACCCACGCCTCGGTGTAGCGCAGGCGATCTTCCGGCCATCCCTGGTTGACGGACAGCTGCTTGCTGTCGGTGATCGACGGGGGGAGCGCCTCGAAAATTGCATTGCAAGTTTGAATTTCCGCGCGGGTCTGGCGGTCGGCGCCTTCGAGGGAAAGCAGTTGTGCGCGCGCCGCACGGACGCCGAGCAGCCCGCGGTACAGGGTGTTCGACGACTGTTCGATGATCCTGTCGGCTTCGTGGAGCAGATGTACCGTCGGGCGTCCCTCGTAAAGGCCGTGGATCAGCCGCTCCTTGCTTATCCACAGGTAGAGGTCCTTGTCTCCGGAGGTCTTGGCCGCGCTCAGCGCGGTGAACCACCATTCGCGGGCCGCGCGCGGCTGGCTGAGATTGGACAGCGTCTTGGCCATCATCAACGACAGGCCGCCGGCGACCCGGCACCACGAGGGGTAGGCGGGGCTTTTCTCCTTCTTGCTGCGGGCGGTGATCACCTGGACGGTGGCCAGGTCAGCGGCCAGGTCGAGCATCAGCCGCTGCGGTGAGGCGAACCGGTAGGTATGGCCGTAATCGGCGACCGTCTGCTCCCATTCGTCCAGGTGGCTCTCCTCATTGCGCCCGACGGCGCGGTCGACGCCGGACCGGATGGGCTGGAGTGCCTCGAGACCCACGGCCGCCGGGACGCCGAGTGCGACGAGCGCCTGCAGGAGTGTGCGTCGTTCCATCTCTTCGTCGTCCTCGTCTTGATTGCGGGGATATATGTCCTTTTCGGGCGCTTCGTCCACGGTATCCGCGTGGTTTTGGGTCTCGCGTATCTTCGAGGCCAGATCTTTGAGCTCCCCGCCGGCGTCGAGCGCCTTGTCGAGCAGTTCGGCCAATTCCGCCGAGGGCGGATGCAGATCGCGGGACACCTTCGACAGGTATCCGTGGTCGTAGTGGACGGCTGCCGCGAGCCTGCGCAGTGACAGATCGCGCTCGGCCATGAGAGCCAGCATCTTCTCGCCGAACTTCATGATCGCCTCCACCTCGTCGGCGGTGCACGTCCGGTGCATGGTGCACGGCGGCGGATGCACCGGGGATGCACCATGCAACGTCTTCTCAAAGTAACGCTGCGGAGGCTTTTATGTGCGGAGAGCGACGAAAAGCGGCCCTGAGCTGCGTAAGCGGCACGCGCCCAGGGCCTAGGGGATCAACCTGCAAGGGAGGCCGACCCCCATGGCACCCGATGGTACGGCCGCGTGCGACCGGCTCGCCGCGCTGCACACGCATCTGTTGGCGCGAGGGCTGACGGCCAAGCTGACACCCCAGGGGCTGCGCATCTCGAATCCGCAGGTCAGCGGATGTTGCGACAGGGCGGCGGCGGATCTGGTCACATGTCGGCCACGTCCCGAGGACGGCGGCGCGCTGTGGTTCTACACCAGCTGGCAGGAGCCGATCGGCCCCGCCGACGACATCATCGACGCGAGCGTGTTCATCATCGGCTACCTCAACCGGCGGGCCGAGCGGTGACCGCCGCCGTGGCCGAGTGGCGGCTCGCCGAGCTGCGCGCCGCGTTCCCCGAAGCGCTCATCTGGTATGGCTCGTACACCGGCAGTCTGTGGGCGTACGTCCGCGAACGGACGGGCGCGGCGCGGTTGGTCGAGGCCGCCACGCCCGAGGAGATGGCGCACCTGCTGTACACGGCACGCCTGTGGGGGACGTTACGGCAGTCAGTGGCGGCCGGCCCCGAGGTCCCGAAGTCGGGGCAGGACGGGGCCTGGTCGTCCATGCCGGACGCGTGTCGGGTGCAGGGAGATGGAGTGCAGAGGCCGTCGGCGCTCGCCGGGCGGCGACCGCCGACGCGGAATCAGCGGGGGCCGTCCATGCAGGGCGGGCCGGCGGCGTCCGGGCCGAGCGGTCGGCGACCGCCTGAGCCGGGGGCGTCGTCCAGGTGGAGAACGACCGCGTCGCACAGCGTCGCCAGGCCGGTTGCCGCGGCGCCCGGCGGGCGCAGAGCTGTCCGGAGGCGCCGGGGCGCATGGCTGCGGCGGCTGCTGGGCGGACCGGACGCGGCGCAGGCGCGGTGAGCGTCGCTCCGGTCCGCCCGGTCGGCGCCCTGTCGCCTCCGCGGGCCGTCACCCGCCCGCCGGGTCGGCGTCCGAGCGGCGGGGCGCGGTGCTGCGGCGGGTGAGGGGGCGCGGTGGAGGCGCGGTGCCGCGTGGTCGGCTCCGCGGGGCGTCACCGCCCAGCTGCCGGGCCGTGGACGAGCGGCGGGCGGGGCGGACGCGGTCAGGCGGCCGGGCGGCGGGACAGGCGGCGGGCGAGGCGCTGCATCGGGCGTTCGACGGCGCGGTAGGTGAACGCCGCCGCGGCGACGACGCAGGCGATCGCGGCGACGGCCCAGCCCAGGCGTTCGGCGAGGGCCATGTCGTCCGGGTCCCCCGTCAGCCGCCACACCACCTGCAGGACCGGCGTGTGCAGCAGGTAGAGCGAGTAGCTGATCAGACCCAGCCAGGCCAGGACCCTCGGCATGCCGCGGTGGCGCAGGGACCAGCCGAGCAGGAACGTCAGCCACGCCGCCGTCACCGCGATCGGCCAGTCCCAGGACGCGTCGGCCGTCGTGAACGCGGCCCACGCGCCGGCCGCGACGGTGAGCGCGGGGACCAGCGCGACCAGCGCCGACGCGGGACGGCGGGAGACCTGGCCGCGTTCGATCCGGTACAGGGCGGTGCCCGCGAACATCGTCGCCAGGATCGCCAGGCTCTCCATCCCGCCGACCCGGCTGTTGACGGTCAGCAGCGCGAGCGCGAGGACCGCCGGGACGACCGCCCCGTACAGGCGGATCCTCCCCGTGCCGAACATCATCGCGAGCAGCCCGGCCGCCAGGACGGCGGCGGTCACCGCGACCGACCCCATCTGCCAGCGGAACGCGATCAGCCAGACCGGCAGCGCGGCGCCCACCGCCGCGGCGGCCGCCGCGAACAGCGCCGCCGCCGGTGCGCTCGCCCGATGCGCCCCGGCCGCGAACATCGCCGCGACCAGCAGGTAGAACACCATCTCGTACGACAGCGTCCAGAACACGTTGACGACGCTCGGGACGCCCAGCACGTCCTGCAGCATCGTGGCGTGCGCGAGCGCGCCCATCCACGGCCGGTCGGTGAGCGGGGAGGGCAGCGGCCACGCCACCCCGGTCGCCGCCAGCGCCACGCCGAGCAGCGCCGCCACCGCGAACAGCGGATACAGGCGCAGCAGGCGGCCGATCCAAAAGGCGCGCAGGTCGCCCCGGCGTTCCAGCGACGCGGGCACGATGTAGCCGCTGACCAGGAAGAACACGAACACGCCGTACCGGCCGAAGTTGAACCACGGGCTCGCGTTCCGGCGGACCTCGGGGAACAGCACGTCCAGCGAGTGCTCGAAGACCACCACCAGCGCCGCCAAGCCGCGCAGGGCGTCCAACCAGGCGAGGCGCCGTCCACTGGGCGGTACGTGTTCGGCCGGTTGCGGACGGGAACGGGCTCTGGGCGCCGTGGCAGACGCGAACGCGGACACGAGCATCACAGCCACGCTAGGTGCGGACTCTCCAATGAGACTGATGATTTCCTGAACGTTTCCTGAATAACAAGAGCCCAGTGGGACGAGGCCGGCGCGGCGCCGCGTGAAGACCGAGGTCGGGACCGCCGCCGCCCGGCGCCCGCGCCGCCATGGCCGGTCGCGGCCACCGCGTCGCACCGGCCGACGCCGTTCGGGGATCGTGAGGCCGACGTTCCGGACGAGAGGTGAGCGTGCATCGAGAAGCCTTGGGTGGTGAGTCTGCGGTTGCGCTGGTCGTCGGGCGGTCGCGGGCGCCGGGGCTTCGCATGGAGGCGGCGCATCCGCGGCGCATGCTGCTCCGGCAGGGGCGGGACGTGGTGCTGCTCGGCATGGTGGACCGAGACCACTACGGCGTGAGCGTCTACTGTACGGGACGCTATGCCTCGCCTTTGCCGCCCCTGCGCGCGGCCGAGGCGCGCGCACGACGGAACTGGGTGCACCGCTACGCGTCCTGGTTGGACGCCGCCGACAACGGCCCCTTGCACGAGGGGCGGTGGGTGCTGCGTCCGTGCAACGTTCCGCTGAGCTTGCTCGTCGCACCCGTTGTCGGGTCGACGGTGTACATCGACTGGGACGGCAACGGGTGGGGCGGGGTGCTGCCGTTGCGTCCGCTTTCGCCTCCTGACGCCGGGCGTGTGAAGGCTTACCGCAAGCAGGTACGCGAAGGGGTGCTGCCGCCCGTCCTCGTGTGGGCCGTCAGCGGCTTGGACGGGCATGTGGTGCTGGACGGCCACGACCGTCTGGCGGCCGCGCTCGCCGAGGAGGTCGCCCCTCCGATGCTGGTGCTGACGCGCGGGATGGACGCCGCCGAGCAACGCAGCGTTCTGGAATCCACGGAAGCCCACGTGACGGGTGTCATCGACAACCTGCGGAGGCGAGAGCACCACCCCGGGGTGCAGCGGCAGATCGACGCGCTCGTCCAACGGCACGCGCAGGCGGCCGCACTTCTCCCTTACGACGCCAAGCGGACGCGGGCGTGGCCCCTGCCGGGCGGGGCCGCCGCGTGGGACGCCGAGGCGGCCGCCCTCGGGTGGCGATGAAACCTCCAGGTAGAAGCCAGGGCGCCGACGAGACAGGCGATTTCGCCGATGCCTGTTCGCCTGGCTGATTGCACGCTCTGCACGTCGATATCCGTGTGAACCGCGTCACGGTTCCCCGTGCCGCGGCTCCTCCCCGAAGGAGTGCATCGACGTGCTGTCCCGGAACACCCCATCTGACAGCGCCCCGCCCATCAGATCCGGGCTCTCGACCGCTCCCCGCCGCCGCGCCCTGCGGGCCGTCGCGACGACGGCCCTGGCGCTCACCCTGACCGCCGGCACCGGCGTGCTCGCCGCCCCCGCCGCCGGCGCCGCCCCCGCAGCCCCGGCCGCTGCGGCTGCCGCGGCGGTCAGCCCGTACCAGCACGGGCCCGACCCGACCGAGGACCTCATCGAGGCGCCGCGCGGCCCGTACGCGACGGCCCAGATCAGCGTGTCCAGGCTGAGCGTCACCGGCTTCGGCGGCGGCGTCATCTACTACCCGACCACCACCAGCGAAGGCAGGTTCGGCGCCATCGCCATCTCGCCGGGCTTCACCGCCACGTGGTCCAGCCTGGACTGGCTCGGCCCGCGCCTGGCCTCGCACGGGTTCGTGGTGTTCGGCATCGAGACCAACACCCTGCTCGACCAGCCCGACAGCCGCGGCGCCCAGCTGCTGGCCGCGCTGGACTACCTGACCCAGCGCAGCTCGGTCCGCGACCGGGTGGACGCGTCCCGGCTGGCCGTGGCGGGCCACTCCATGGGCGGCGGCGGCACGCTGGAGGCCGCCAAGAGCCGTCCCTCCCTCAAGGCCGCCATCCCGATCGCGCCGTGGAACCTCGACAAGACCTGGCCCGAGGTCCGCACCCCCACCCTGATCATCGGCGGCCAGCTCGACACGATCGCACCGGTCGCCACCCACTCCATCCCCTTCTACCTGTCGCTGAGCAACGCGCCGGAGAAGGGCTACCTGGAGCTGCTCGGCGCCAGCCACTTCTTCCCGCAGACGTCCAACACCACCATGGCCAAGTACATGATCAGCTGGATGAAGCGGTTCATCGACGACGACACCCGCTACAGCCAGTTCCTGTGCCCGGCCCCGAACGACTTCACGCTCTCCGACTCGCGCGTCACCTGCCCCGTCTGATCGGGTGACCCGGCGCCCGGCGGCGACCGCCTCCCCTCGGCGGCCGCCGCCGGGCCGTTTCGCGTCCGGAACAAGGCCGCGCGATCACTGGCGGTCGTCGGTCAGCCGGTGCGCGCTCAGCGCCAGGACGACCTCCACCAGGTCGCGGGGACGGCTGAGGAGGCGGCCGGTGAGCTTCTCGATGCGGCGCAGCCGGTTCAGCACCGTGTTGTGGTGGCAGTACAGGCGGGACGCGGCGCGGGCGGCCGAGCCGTCGCACTCCAGCCAGGCGGTCAGCGTGGACAGCAGCACCTCGCGCGTCGCCGCGTCCAGCCGGGCCAGCGGGCCGAGCACCTGGGCGTGCAGCCGGTCGGCGAGCGCGGGCTGGGACGCCAGCAGCGCGTCCGGCAGCCGCCGGTCGATGCGCGCGACGTCCGGCTCGGGCGGGCGGCAGGTGCGCAGCGCCAGCTCGGCCATCCAGCGGGCCGCGCCGAGGTCGGCCAGCCCGTCGACGACGGCACTGACGCCCGCGTACGCGCGCACGTGCGGACGCAGCGCGTCGACCAGGTCGTCCAGGTCGGCCTCGCCGAGGTCGACCACCGCCACCTGGACGTCGGCGCGCACCCGCCAGATGAACCGCATGCCCCCGGCCGCGACCGAGTCGGCGGGACGCCCGGTGGCCCGTTCCAGCGGCTCGTCCTGGCGCAGCATGACCACGGCGTAGCGGCCGGACGGCGCCAGGCCGAGCACGGAGCAGGCCGTGGCGACCAGGCCGCCGTCGCCGCGTCCCTCCAGCAGCGCGTCCACGACGGCGTTCACGCGCTCCTCGCTGCGGCGCAGCAGGTCGTACTCGGTGCGGTGGTACGCGGCGGCCGCCGTGCTGGACTGCTGGTCGATCGTCTGCCAGGTGCGCGTGGCCTGCCGGACGAGCGCGGGCACCTGCGCGGGGTCGTCCTCGGTCACCGCCTCGACCAGCGCGTCCCAGAACACGCACCCCGCCAGGCGGTAGGAGCGCAGCAGCCGGTCCAGCGGCAGGCCCTGCTCGGCGCGGCGCCGGCCGAGCTCCTCGGCCCACTCCAGATCGGCGCGGCCCCGGCCGGGGTCGAGGATCGCCGCGAACCCGTGGTCGAGGCCGGTGTGGCAGACCTCCCACAGGTCCTCGCGGGGACCGCTGGGGCGGTCGCCGCCCTCGCCGCTGAGGATCTCCCCGACGAGCCGTCCGGCGAGCTCGGGCAGCCGGTCCCGCAGCCGCGCCACGGCCCGGCGGACGATCGCCCGGTCGGCGCCGTCGGCCGCCGTTGTGAGCGTCGCCATGCAAGCCTCCTCGGACACCACCGCGCGCGCCGCCGGCGCGCTCCGGTGGGGGAGGTGCGGGGGCGCGAGCAGGGGAGCGGGGCCATGGTCGCATCCGGCGCGGACCGTGGCCAGACCCGGCCCGGCGGGATTGTGAGCGATCACAACGGCGGACGGCCCGCGTTGCGTCCCCTCCCCGTAATAGAACGGCGCTCTAGACCTGTTCGGGGGTCGCGTGTTGCTGTGGGCTCGTCACCCCCCTCGCGCCGGGCCACGGGCCGAGCCACTGGACCGCGAGCCGCATCGCACGAGCGGCATCCGGCTGGAGGTGCGACATGACCCTCGGAACCACCCCGGAGGAGACCGCCCTCTACGGGCGGGACCGGGAACTGGCGGCCCTGCGCGGGCTGCTCGACCGGGCCCGCACCGGACAGGGCGGCGCGCTGGCGGTCGTCGGCCCGCCCGGCATCGGCCGGACGAGCCTGCTGGACGCGGCCGCCGCCCAGGCCCCGCCCCGGTTCCGCACGCTCGGCGCCCGCGGCATCCCGCAGGAGGCCGCCGTCCCGTACGCGGGGCTGCACCGGCTGCTGCGCCCGCTGGCCGACCCGGCCCGGCGGTCCCCCGCCGGGCGCCGCGACGCCCTCGCGCCGCTCCTCGGCCACGGCGGCGCCGTCACCGCCCCGCGGTTCACGCTGTTCACCGCCGTGTACGAGCTGCTCGCCGAGGCGGCCGCCGCCCGGCCGCTGCTGTGCGTGGTGGACGACGCGCACCTGCTCGACGCGGTGTCCCTGGACGCGCTGACGTACGCGGCGCGGCGCGTCCGCGGCGACCGGATCGCCATGGTGTTCGCGGTCTGCGGCGACGAGGGCCCCGCCGACGTGCCGCGGCTCGTCCTGCCTCCGCTGGACGACGCCGCCGCCCTGCGCCTGCTGGACCGGCTCACCCGGGGGCTGATCCGGGAAGACCTCGCCGAAGAGCTCGTGGAGCTGGCCGCCGGGCGTCCCCTGGCGCTGGTCGAACTGGCCGAGGCGCTCACCCCCGAACAGCTCGCGGGCACCGCCGCACCGCCCCGCGCGCTCCCCGCGCGCAGCCGCCTGCGCGCCCTCTACCGGCAGCGCTACCTCACCCTGCCGACAGGGGCGCGGCGGCTCGTGCTGCTCGCCGCGGCCGACGACCGCCTCGACCTGGACGCCCTCGCCCGCGCCGCCGACCTCGCCGACCTGGACGCCGCCCGCGCCTCCGGGCTGCTGCGCGTGGACGGCGACGCCGTCGCCATGCCCCCGCTCGCCCGGTCGTCGGTGTACGCCGACGCCTCGCCCCTCGAACGGCGCTGGGCGCACGCGCGGCTCGCCGACGTCCTCGACCGGGAAGAGCAGCGGGCCCGTCGCGCCCGCCACCGCGCCGCCGCGGTGGAGCACCCGGACGACGCCCTCGCCGACGAACTCGCCGAGGCCGCCTCCCGCGTCCGCGGCGACCGGCTCGACGCCTCCCGCACCTGGCAGCGCGCCGCCGAACTCACCACCGACCTCGACCTGAAGGCCGACCGGTACGTGCGCGCCGCCGCCGACGCGTGGCGGGCCGGACGGCCCCGGCGGGCCCGCGCCATGCTCCGTCCCGTCCTGCCGTGCGCCGACGCCCCCGAACGGCTCGGCCGCGTCAGGCTGCTCCAAGGCGAGATCGAGCTGTACGACGGGTCGCCCGCGATCGCCGCCGGAATCCTGCGCGAGGCCGCCGACCACCTCGCCGAGACCGACCATGCCGCGGCCGCCACCACGTTGATGAAGGCCGCGCACGCCGCCGAATCCGGCGGCGACCTGCACTCCTTCGTCGCCGTCGCCGACCATGCCGCCGCCGCGAGCCTGGACGGGCCGGTCGCCGAACTGGCGTCCGCGCACCTCACCGGCCTGGCGGCGGCCTTCCGCGGACGGCACGGCACCGCGTCCCGGCACCTGGCCACCGCACTGGACCTGGCCGACAAGGTCGACGACGGCACGGCCCTCATGTACGCCACCTACGCCGCCATTGTGTGCGGCGACGAGCGACGCGCCCACGAACTGGCCGCACGCGCGGTGGCGCGCGTGCGATGCGGCGGGGACCCCGTCCAGGAGCCGCAGGCGCTGGCGATGCTCGCCCACACCGAGCTGTTCCTGGGCCGCTACACGGCGGCGACCGCCATCGCCCAGGAAGGACTGCACCTCGCCCGCGCCGCCGGGCAACGCAACGTCGCCGCCGACCACCTCGCCACGATCGCGCTCGTCACCGCGTTCCGCGGGGACCGCGCCGCCACGCTGCGCCACCTGGACGGGCTGACCGAAACCGTCGGCCGGCACGGGCTCGCCCGCCCCGCCGCGTACGGGTCATGGGCCTTGGCCTGCCTGGACCTGGCCGACGACCGTCCCGGCGACGCCCTTGCCCGGCTCCGGCTGCTCACCGGCACCGACTCCGCCCACCCCGCCGTCGCCGTCATGGCGACCGCCCACCTAGTGGAAGCCGCCGTCCGGTGCGGGCGTCCGGACGAGGCGCGCCGCGTCTGCGAACCGTACGACCGGTGGGCGCACGGCACCGGCAGCCCCGGCCTGCGCGCGCTCGCCCTGCGCTGCCGCGCCCTGCTCGCCGACGACGAGGACACCGCGACCCGGCATTTCGAGGAGGCGCTGCGGCTGCACGGCCACTGCGACGCGACGTTCGAACTGGCCCGCACCGAACTCCTCTACGGGCACCGGCTCCGCCGCGACCGCCGCCCCCGCGAGGCCCGCGGCCACCTGCGCGCGGCCATGCAGATCTTCGACGCCTACGACGCCGAGACGTGGGCCGAGCGCGCGCGGGCCGAGCTGCGCGCGGCGGGCGAGGCGGTGGACGGCGGCGGCACCGTGGACCTGGACCGGCTCACCGCCCAGCAGCTCCAGATCGCCCGCCTCGTCGCCGCGGGCGCCACCAACCGCGAGATCGCCGCCCGGCTCACCCTCAGCCCGCGCACCGTCGACCACCACCTGCGCAACGTCTTCACCCGCCTCGGCATCCGCTCGCGCGTGGAACTGGCCCGGCTGCTCACCTGAAGTCGTCGGCGTGGTCGCGGGCCCACTGGGCGAACGTGCGCGTGGATCGTTTGCGCCGGGCGACCGTGGCAGCGTGGCCGCTGGCCGTCTGACCGGGCTGAGGCAACAGCGTCGAGTGCCTGAGCGGACGGCCGGTGTGTTGCGCGGCTGCGGTGCGAAGGCGTCGAGGCTGCGGGCGGGGCAGAGAACCGGGCAGGCTCAACATGGTTCGCCGCGCGCTGGATGGTCGTAACGGTGCCCCGGGGACGCCGACGGACGGTCCGTCACGTGATCAGGTTCGCCGGGAATGTGCAGGTGGAGCGACAATGGGTTATGGCCCACTGGGTCCTGCACGTCGATCTGGACCAGTTCCTCGCGGCCGTGGAGGTGCTGCGACATCCGGAACTGCGCGGGCGCCCGGTCGTCGTCGGCGGGGACGGCGACCCGACCAAGCGCGGCGTCGTCAGCACCGCCTCTTACGAAGCCCGCGCCTACGGCGTCCACTCCGGCCTGCCGCTGCGGACCGCGGCGCGGCGCTGCCCCGACGCGGTCTTCCTCCCCGTGGACGCGAAGGTCTACAAGACCGTCTCGGCCCAGGTCATGGCGACGCTGCGGGAGTTCGACGCGGTGGTCGAGGTGCTCGGCTGGGACGAGGCGTTCCTGGCCGTCGACACCGACGATCCGGAGCGGATCGCGCGGGAGATCCGTGACCGGGTGCGCGCGGCCACCGGTCTCGACTGCACCGTGGGGATCGGCCAGAACAAGCTCCAGGCCAAACTGGCGACGGGCTTGGGCAAACCGGCCGGCGTCTTCCGGCTCACCCACCAGAACTGGTTCGACGTGCTCGGCGACCGGCCGACCGACGCGCTGTGGGGCGTCGGCCCCAAGACCGCGAAACGGCTGAAAGACATGGGCATCGCCACGGTCGGTCGACTCGCGGCGGCCGACCCGCGCGCCCTCGCCGAGCGGCTCGGCCCCACGATCGGGCCGTGGCTCGTGCGGCTCGCGCAAGGGCAGGACCACTCGCCGGTGCACGGCCGACCGCACGTCCCCCGGTCCCGCGGACGCGAGACCACCTACCAGCATGACCTGCGCGACTGGGAGCAGGTGCGCCGGGAAGTCTCGCGCCTGGCGCGGCGGGTGGCGCGCGAAGTCGCCGCCGAGAGGAGACCGGCCGTCCGCGTCGTCGTGAAGGTCCGTTACGCGCCGTTCTTCACGCGAACCCACGGCCGGGCGCTGGAGGCACCGACGACTGAGGCTTCCGCAATCGAGGCGGCCGCCTTCGCCGCCCTCGACCGGTTCACCGAACGGAGGCCGGTGCGCCTGCTGGGCGTCCGTGCCGAGTTCGCGTCCTGACCCGGCCGGGCACCCGGACGTCCGACCAGTCGCCACGCGACGGGGTCGGCACCCCGCCTCCGCTCCGGCGCGGCCGCCGCCGCTCCACGTCGCCTCAGAAGGACGAGCCGGGCGCCGCGCCGCACGGGGCGTGGCTTCAGTGACGGCCGCACCCGCACCTCCGCGAGCTCATTCGGGAAAGCGCTCCCGTCATCGGTGATCGTGGTGCGCCTCCAGCGCCGCGAGCCGGGCGGCCGGCGCCACGGCGTTGAGTTGGTCGGGGACCAGCGCGGCGGCGCGATCGCCGGGGCGTCACCAGTCGATGTCGTCCTCAGGAGGCGGTTGATCGGCGCCGCCCTGGTCGGAGCCGTGGTCGGCGACGGTGGCGAGGACCTGCTCGCCGTACTTCGCCAGCTTGTTCTCGCCGACGCCGCTCACGCGGCTGAGCTCGGCCAGGGACGACGGGCGGACCGTGGCGATCTCGCGGAGGGTGGCGTCGTGGAAGATCACGTAGGCGGGGACGCCCTGCTCCTTGGCGGTGGCGGCGCGCCAGGCCCGCAGCCGCTCGAACAGCGGCACGGCCTCCTCGGGGAGGTCCGCGGCGGGGCTGGTCTTCCTGCCCGGCTTGGCGGAGCCCTTGGATTTGGCGGGACGTTCCGGCTCGCGGCGCAGCATGACCTTGCGCTGCCCCCGCAGCACGTCGGCGCTGCGGTCGGTCAGCACCAGCGCGCCGTAGCTGCTCTCGACGGCGAGCAGGCCCTGGGCCAGGAGCTGGCGGACCACGCCCCGCCACTCGGCTTCGCGCAGCTCGGCGCCGACGCCGAACACCGTCAACGCGTCGTGGTCGAACTGGATGACCTTGGCGGTCTTCCTGCCGAGCAGGATGTCGATGATGTGGCCCGCGCCGAACTTCTGGCGCCGCTCCCGGTCGAGCCGCACCACCGCCGACAGGATCTTCTGCGCGGCGATCGTGCCGTCCCACGACTGCGGCGGCGACAGGCACGTGTCGCAGTTGCCGCACGGCTCGGCGGACTCGCCGAAGTAGTCCAGCAGCCGGACGCGGCGGCAGTCGACCGTCTCGCACAGCGCCAGCATCGCGTCCAGGTGCGCGGTCAGCCGGCGCCGGTGCGCCTCGTCGCCCTCCGACGCGTCGATCAGCTTGCGGAGGTTGACGACGTCCTGCAGCCCGTAGGCGAGCCAGGCGGTGGACGGCAGGCCGTCCCGCCCGGCGCGGCCGGTCTCCTGGTAGTAGCCCTCGACCGACTTGGGCAGGTCCAGGTGCGCGACGAACCGCACGTCCGGCTTGTCGATGCCCATGCCGAACGCGATCGTCGCGACCATCACCAGGCCGTCCTCGCGCAGGAACCGCGCCTGGTTGGCGGCGCGGGTGGCCGCGTCCAGGCCCGCGTGGTACGGCAGCGCCTCGATCCCGTTCGCGGTCAGGAACTCGGCGGTCTTCTCCACCGAGTTGCGGGACAGGCAGTAGACGATGCCCGCGTCCCCGGCGTGCTCGGTGCGCAGCAGCGTCAGCAGCTGCTTCTTGGGGTCGGTCTTCGGCTCGATCCGGTACTGGATGTTCGGGCGGTCGAAGCTGTGCACGAAGTGCCGGGCCCGCTCCAGGTCCAGGCGGGCGGCGATCTCGGCGCGGGTGGCGGGGGTGGCGGTCGCGGTCAGCGCGATCCGCGGCACGTCCGGCCACCGCTCGTGCAGGCCCGACAGCAGCAGATAGTCGGGACGGAAGTCGTGCCCCCACTGCGACACGCAGTGCGCCTCGTCGATGGCGAACAGCGAGATCGTCCCGCGGTCCAGCAGTTCCACGGTGGCGGGCAGGCGCAGCCGTTCGGGCGCCAGGTACAGCAGGTCCAGCTCCCCGGCGACGAATTGCGCCTCCACGAGGCGGCGCTCCTCGAAGTCCTGCGTGGAGTTGATGAAGCCGGCCCGCACGCCGAGCGCGCGCAGCGCGTCCACCTGGTCCTGCATCAGCGCGATCAGCGGCGAGATCACCACCCCGACGCCGCGGCGGACCAGCGCGGGGATCTGGTAGCACAGCGACTTGCCGCCGCCGGTCGGCATGAGCACCAGGGCGTCGTGCCCGGCGATCACATGCTCGATGATCTCCTGTTGGCCGTCGCGGAACGCGTCGTACCCGAACACGCGCCGCAGCACGTCCAGCGCGGCGCCCGTCTGCACTTCGCTCGGGGGAGAGGACACCCCGCCATCCTAGGGACCGGGTACGACGGCGCGGCGGGTCATCCACAGGCCCGGTCAGGGGCGGGGCGTGGCGGCCAGGTCGTCGAGCAGTTCCGGCGTGACGGCGCCGAGGTCGCGGGCGACGTAGGAGGCCAGCTGCAACGCGTCCTCGGCCGGGGGGTAGCGCGGATGCGGCACGGCGATCACCCGCATGCCCGCGGCGTGCGCCGAGCGCAGGCCGTTGGCGGAGTCCTCGATCGCCGCGCACTCGGCGGCCGGGACGCCCAGCCGCCGCGCCACCGCGAGGTAGCCGTCCGGCGCCGGCTTGCCGCGCGCCACCTCCTCGGTGGACAGCGTGGCGCGGAACAGGTCGGCCACGCCCATCTCGGCGAGCACGAAGTCGATGAGGGTGCGCGGAGACGAGCTGCTCAGCCCCAGCGGGAGCCCGCCGTCCGCCACCCGCCGCACCGCGTCCACGGCGCCCGGCATGAGCGGCAGGTCCGCCTCGTACCGGCGGACCATCTGCTCGATCACGTCCTCGGCGACCTGCCGCGGCTCGAGGCCGCCGATCACCTCGGCGGCCAGATACCGGGACCACTCCGCGGTGCTCATGCCCATGAGCCGCTCCTGGGTGTCGGGACGCCAGCGCCCGCCGCGGTCGGCGACGTAGCGGCGGCGCACCTCCTCCCACACCGGCTCGGAGTCGACCAGCACGCCGTCGAGGTCGAACACGACGGCCCGGATGGCGGGCATGAGGGGTCCTTTCGTCGCGATCACCGTCCGCGTTGATCGTTACCCGTCCCGGGGCGGCCCAACCGGTGGTCCCCGGAGGGCGGGACGCGGCGCCGCCCGTGAAAGGACCTTCCGCAACGCAGCGTGACGTTGCAGGTGATTATCGGGCAAATCGCACAAGATTCGTTTTGCTCTCTGGCAGGGTGGAGGCCCCCGCCCCGGCTTCTGCAGCCGTTGGAAAGGAGAGTCCATGGCGTTCATCGGATTCGTGCTGGTCGCCGCGGCCGTGGTCGTCGGCGCCGGCGTCGCGCTGGACAATCCCGGCGACACCACCCTGACCGTCTTCGGCACCGCCGTGCCCGGTGTCAACGCCCTGTGGCAGGTCTTCTTCGCCGGCGCCGCCGTCGCGGTGGTGTTCGTCATCGGCCTGGTCCTCACGTTCACCGGCATCGCCCGCCGGGTCCGCACGCGCCGCGAGATCCGCTCCCTGCGCGAGGAGCACGAGGAGTCGCTCACCACCCTGGAGAGGGAGAAGCGGCAGCTCCAGCGCGAACTGGACCGCATCCGCGGCAACGCCCCGATCTCCGCCAGGCGTCAGCCGAGCCAGGGCGCGACCCCCGCCCCGTCGTCGGCCCCCACCCAAGTCCCGGTGGCGGGGGCTCGCGCGGGCTCCCGCCCGCAGATCAGCGCGAGCTCCCCCTTCTTCGACCGCACCGACTGACCGGCTCCGCGGGACGAGCCGCGGATCGTCCGGAACGGTGACAGGCCCGCGCGGAGAATCGTTGCGCGGAGTGATGACGGCGGCGCCGCGTCACTTCAGGATGGAAGCGTGTCGATACTCATCAAGACCGCCATCACGGCGGCGGCGCTGGCGGTGGCCGCGTTCCTGCTCGACGGCATCACCGTCACCGGGGACGACACGGGGCGGCGGGCCCTGACGCTCGTCGGCGTCGCGGTCATCTTCGGCCTGGTCAACGCCATCATCAAGCCGATCGTCAAGACCATCGGATGCGCGTTCTACGTGCTCACCCTGGGCCTCATCGGGCTCGTGGTGAACGGCCTGTTGCTGCTGCTCACCAGCAAGATCGCCACCGAGGTCGGCCTGCCGTTCCACGTCGAGGGGTTCTGGCCCGCCTTCTGGGGCGCCATCATCGTCGGCGTCGTCGGCTGGCTGCTCAACCTGTTCGTCAAGGAGGACTGACCGCTCCTCCCCGGCCGGGCCGCCGCCCGCTGCGGGACCTCAGCCTCTCAGGAAACTGACGGAAGCCTCGCGCATCGCGATCGCCGGTGCGCGAGGCTTCCGCCATTTCGGTGCCGCCTGCTCGTTCGGCGGTGTCAGTCCCGGGGCTGCCCCTTCTCTGCGTCCGCACCCTCACCCGGCGTGGTGCTGTCAACGCTGGTCGCCGCATCTGTGGCGCCGACTGCCGGATCGTCCTCGCCTGCCTCCGCACCGCCTGCAGTGACGCCGCCGCTTGTCGCGTCTGCAGCCCTCTCCAGGTCGGCCTCTTCGGCCTCAGGCGTGATGCCGCCGCTGAGGGCGTCCTCGGTGACGCCGTGTGGTGTCGTGACCTCCGTGCTGGACGCGGCGTCGTGTGAGGGGTCGCCGGACGCGCCTGCCTGTTCCGTCTCGGAGTGCGGGTGAGACGCGTCTTCGGACGCCGCGCCGTCGGCCTGCTCGGGCGCGAAGGTCTGCGGGTGAGACTCGTCCTGAGCTTGCCCTGCACCTGCGTGCCCAGTGGCGTCGTCTGCGATTGCTTCCCCAGCGGGCTGGGCGGCGACGGTCTCGGTGTCGGGTATGGCGTGGGGCGTGTCCGCCTCTGCGTTCGCGCCGGGGAGTTCAGCGGGCGATGCGGTATCGGCGCCAGGTCCCAGTTCGGCGCTGGTCTCCGCCGGGGTGTTGGAGGCGGTGCTGTCGCCGCTCGTTGTGTCTACGGCGTCGTGTGAGGGTTCGTCCTCGCCGGTTGTAGCGGCGCTGATCTGGCCCGCAGCGGCCTGGGCGTGAGGCGGGTCTTCGGGCGTCTCGCCGTCGGCATGCTCGGGCGCGGCGACATCAGCCGTCGTGGCGTCGTGGCTGGGCGCGTGCTCCGCCGCCTCGTGCGGCGTCGTGACC
This sequence comes from Actinomadura rubrobrunea NBRC 15275, assembly GCF_001552235.1. NCBI lineage: Bacteria > Bacillati > Actinomycetota > Actinomycetes > Streptosporangiales > Thermomonosporaceae > Actinomadura > Actinomadura viridilutea. The sequence goes on from NZ_BCQU01000003.1 coordinate 55,298, forward strand.
GCTGCGTCCTGCGAGTCGTCGGTCTGGGCCGTGGTGGCCTGGGTGTGATGCTCGTCTTCCGGCTCTTCCACACCCGATTGCATGGTTTCGGCGTCACGCGTGGCGTCGCGCGTGGGTACGTCGCCGCTGGGCTGGGAGATGCCGGGTGCGGGCTGGGACGACTCGTGCGTGCCGGCGAGTTCGGCGGCTGACGCGGTATCGGCTCCGGACCCCTGCTCGGTTTCGGCGGCTGTGGTTGCGGCGCCCCTGTCCGCAGGGTCGGTCGTGGGCGACGGCGCGGCCTGTGTGTTCGGTGCGGGGGTGTCGGTGCTGTCCGCTGCTGGGACGGAATCCGGGCGGGTGAAGGTGTGGGGGGCGGCCTCTGCGCAGCGCGTGAACGGGGAGGTCAGGGCGGCGGGGGCGTCGGCGTAGTCGGAGTACGCGACGGGGCGTCGCGCGGGGTCGCCCAGGAGCGTCCAGTGCCGGGTCCGAACGGCGCCGACCAGGAACTCGGCGTCGGTGACGGCTCCGGCGCCCGTCACGATCAACGCGTCGAACTCGGCCGACGGGTCGAGGGGCAGCGCGGCGGCGAGCGGGGTGGCGCAGACGAGGTCGGCGGTGCGCAGCAGCAGGTCGGCGGCGTCGTCGCCGGCGTCGTGGCCGCGGTCGCCCGCCTCCAGGTAGCCGGAGAGCTGCTCGATGCGCTGCATCGCGCGCCGCTGGTGCGCCTCCAGGCGGCCGGGCTCGGCGGTGGCCGGGTCGGTGCCGCAGAAGTCCCTGATGTTCTCGCGGGTGCGCCGCACGGTCTCCTCGGCGGACGCCAGCTCGGCCGCGCGGGCGGCGTTCTCCCGCTCGGCGGCCGCCTCCCGCTCCGACAGCTCCGACTCGGCCTCGGCCAGCCGCTGCGTCGCCGTGGCCGCCAGCGCCCGGCTGCGTTCGCCGGCCGCCACCGCCTCCTGGCGGGCGGCGCGGACGGCCGCGAGCCGCTCCTCGATCATCCGGACGGTCTGGTGCGCGTGCCGGGCGGCGCCGGCCGCCTGGGTGGCGCGGTCCACGGCCTGGGCGGCCTCGCGGGCCCGCTCCCGGCACTCGCCGGCGACGGTCTCCCGCTCGGCCGTCAACCGGATGATCTCGGCGTCGAAGCGCTGCTGGGCCTGCCGGGCGGCCTCCAGCCCGGCGCCGCCCTCGTTGACGAACCGGAGCAGCCCCGACCGGCGCAGCTCCGCCTGCTCGGCGGCCTGCCTGGCCTCGGCCGCGCGCACGGCCGCCTGGTCGGCCTCCCGCTTGCGGGCCTTCGCCTCGGCGCGCAGCTCGCGCAGCTCGGGCGGCGGGGCGGCGACGTGCAGGCGCTGGCTGAGCGTCATTCTGCGGCGCCGCGCCGACAGCGCCGACTCCGCCGACACGGCCCGGTAGTACGCGGCGTGCGCCTCGGCGTCGGCGTCGGCGGACGCGGCCTGCAGCCGTTCGGCCTCGGCGGCGGCCACGGGCAGGTCGTGGCGCGCCTTTTCCAGCTGGCCCGCGAGCGCCGCCTCCTGCTCCCGCGCCGCCTGCAGCTCGGTGCGGGCGTGGGCGATCCGGCCGTCGATCTGCGCGAGCCGGTCATGGGCGGCGTCCGCGGCCTGGGAGAGCCGGTTGGCCTCCGCCGCCGCGGCGTCCGCCGCCTCCTGCAGACGCTGCGCCTCGGCGCGCGGCTCGGCCAGCTCGGCGGTGATCCGCTCCAGTTCGGCGGCCAGCCGTTCGGCCTCCCGCTCGGCGTCCGCGACCGCCTGCTCGGCCGTGCTCGCGGCGGTCCGCAGCTCGTCGATCCGCGCGCGCAGGGCGGCGAGCTGGGCGTCGAGTTCGGCGCGGCGCCGCTGGTCCTCGGCGCGCAGCGCGTCGAGGGCGGCGACGTCCCGCGGCCACTGCTCCATCCACACCAGGCCGCGCTGCAGGAAGCGGCCCTCGGTCTGCCACGCCTGCCGCCACGCCTCCCCCACCGGCCGGACGGTCGCGGTGCTCATGGTGGCCTCCGGCGCGCGCGGCGCCCCGGACGGCTCGTCCTCCACGGGGCGCAGCGGCCGGGTGCCGGTGGACGGGTCGACGCCGGCCGCCGCGAGATGCTCGTCGGTGGCGGGTTTCAGCGGCAGCGTCCCGGTCGAATCCTCCGCCGGAAGGTCCGGGTTCCGGTCCGCGACCGCGGCGATGTGGACGACGAAGGCGGTCTCGTCGTCGGCGAAGCTCTGCGCGATCTGTTCGGCCTCTTCCGCCGTGGGGGCCAGCAGCAGCGCGCGCTCCCCGCCGGACAGGAGGGGCGCGACGATCTCGTGCACGGCCTGGACGGCGTTCTGCGTCACCTCGACGAGCCTGACGTTGGACGGCCCGTCCGCCGCGTTCAGCGACGCCGGGTCGACCAGCAGGCGCGCCAGGTCGGACCAGTCGCCGGCGACGCGCCGCTCGCGGAACGCGCGCAGCGCGTCGACGTACGGGGCCCACCCCACGGCGCGCGCTCCCGACTGCCGCAGCCGCTGCTCCAGCCGCTCGTAGGTCTCGGTGAGCGGCCCGTAGGTCTCCTCGACCGCGGCGCGCAACCGTTCGGGAGACGCGTCCGGCGGCGGAGCGCCGTCGTTCGTCCCGCCGCTGTGCCCTGAGTACTCCACCGCCGCCATCCAGACTTCCCGCGCCCGTACGTCTCCCGTCCGTCCTCTGACTAACGTCTCATACGCCCCGGGGTGCTCCGCCCCTTCCGTTGCGCCGCATCCAGCATGATGGCCTGGGACGTTCCTTGTACGCGCCGCCATGAGGCAGGGGTGATCTACCGCACGGCGTCGAAGATGTCGCAGGGAACGGTTCGCGGGGCGGACGGGGCAGTGGCGTCCACGTACCACTCCCGGCCCAACAGCAGCCCGAAGACCGGCGCGGGCACCCGGACCAGCGTCCTCATCACGGCCGCGGCCCGCCCCTTCCCGTAGACCTCGGACCGGTGCGCGGCGAGCGCCGCCTGCTTCCGCCCGGCGTACCGGCGGACGTCGACGCGGTGGGTGATCGCCTCGCGAGGGCTGAACATGCCGCTGAGCTCGTCGGGGTCGAAGCCGATGGGGATCCTCAGCGGCCTCACCAGCCTGGCGAGGCGGACGGCGACGTCGCTCGGGAGCGTCGCCTCCAACAGGCGCGGAACCCGCGCCAGTTCGGCGGCGCGCCTGCCGACCTCGTGCACTCTGACGTGGTCGCGGTGCCCGTAGCCGCCGTTGCCGTCATAGCTGAGCAGAACGTCGGCGTCCTCCTCGCGGAGGATCGCGGCGAGCGTTTCCGCCGCCTCGGCCGGGTCCGCCCGCATGAACCGGGGGCGGTCGGGCGGATCCGGGTACAGCACGGCGCCGTGCCCGCTGTCCGCGTACCCCAGGTGCGCGACGCGGGCTACGCCGAGGACGCGGGCGCTTTCCCGCAGCTCCTTCATGCGCGGTGCGCCGCCGTCCGGCACCTCGCCCATGAGGCCGTCCGTCGCGACGACGACGACCGTCCGGTGCCCCTCGGCCGCGGCACGGGCGAGCGTCCCCCCGGTGAGGAGGACCTCGTCGTCGGGATGCGCGTGGAAGGCGACGACCGTGGCCATGCGGCCCAGTCTGCCGGAGACGATCGGCCGGTCCGGCGGCGAAGGATCGCCGCACCGTTTCGCCGGGTTCCTGCCCGATATCGGGCAGAATTGTTGGCATTGCGTGGACGATGTGGGCAGGATTGAGCGCCATGTCCGCCCCCCACCCCCATGAAGAGCTCGTCGCCCACCTGTGCCGCACCAGCCCGCTCGGGCCGGGCGAGGCGGCCCGCGTCATCGCGGACGTGCTGGCGTACTTCGGCGAGCCGGTGGAGGAGTTCGTCCGCCGCAGGCACGGCGAGCTGCGGGCGCGCGGGCTGACCAACGACCAGATCTTCGAGCGCGTCGCGGCCGAGCTGCCGGCGCGGCGGTTCGCCCCGCCCGAACTCTCCCTGCGCCAGCTGCGTCGCATCGTCTACGGATAAACCGCTCAAACGGAGACATCGTGTGCGGAATCGTTGCCTACGTCGGTCCCCGAGACGCCGTCCCCATCCTGATGGAGGGGCTGACGCGCCTGGAGTACCGCGGATACGACTCGGCGGGGCTCGCCGTCATCGGCCGCTCCGGCGACCTGCGCGTCCGCAAGGCCAAGGGGCGGGTCGCCGACCTCGCCGCCGCGCTGCCCGCCCGCTTCAAGGGACGCACCGGCATCGGCCACACCCGCTGGGCCACCCACGGCGAGCCCAGCGACGTCAACGCGCACCCGCACGTGTCCGGGCCCGTCGCGGTCGTGCACAACGGGATCATCGAGAACGCCGACGAGCTGCGCGCCGAGCTGGAGGCCGACGGTGTCGCCCTGGCGTCCCAGACCGACAGCGAAGTGCTGGCGCATCTGATCGCCCGGTCGGAAGCGGCCGAGCTGGAGGACGCCGTCCGCGACGCGCTGTCCCAGGTGGTCGGCACGTACGGGATCGCCGTCGTCGACACCCGGCACCCCGACACGCTCGTCGTCGCCCGCAACGGCAGCCCCGTCGTGCTCGGCATCGGCGAGAAGGAGATGTTCGCCGCCTCCGACATCGCCGCGCTCGTCCGCTACACCCGCCAGGTCGTGCACCTGGACGACGGGGAGCTCGCGACCGTCCGCGCCGACGGCTTCCGCACGTCCACCCTCGACGCCCGCGCCACCAGCAAGAAGCCGTCCGTCATCGAGACCGACGAGGCGGCCTACGACGCCGAGGGCTACACGCACTTCATGCGCAAGGAGATCTACGAGCAGCCCGCCGCCGTGGAGCGCGCGCTCGGCGGGCGGCTCGACGACCGCTTCCACACCGCGCACCTCGGCGGCCTCAACCTCGACCCGCGCGAGGCCCGCGGCGTGCGCCGCGTCAAGATCCTCGGCTGCGGGTCGGCGTACTACGCGGGGCAGATGGGCGCCCAGCTCATCGAGGAGCTCGCCCGCATCCCGGCGGACGCGGAACCGGCCTCGGAGTTCCGGTACCGCAACCCGGTCGTCGAACCGGACACCCTCTACATCGCCGTCAGCCAGTCCGGGGAGACCTACGACACCCTCGTCGCCGTCCAGGAGCTGCGGCGCAAGGGCGGGCGCGTGCTCGGCGTGGTCAACGCGGTCGGCAGCGCCATCGCGCGCGAATGCGACGGCGGCGTCTACCTGCACGCCGGACCGGAGATCGCCGTCGCGTCCACCAAGGCGTTCACCTCCACGGCCGTGGTGTTCGCGCTGCTGGCGCTGCACCTCGGCCGCATCCGCGACCTGTCGCCCGCCGACGGCCGCCGCATCTGCGCGGGCCTGCGCGCGCTGCCCGGCCAGATCGCCGAGATCCTCCGGCAGGAGGACGAGATCGCCGCGCTCGCCGCCGACCTGGCGACCTACCGCAGCATGCTGTTCATCGGACGCGTCCGCGGCTGGCCGATCGCCCGGGAGGGCGCGCAGAAGCTCAAGGAGGTCTCCTACGTCCACGCCGAGGCGTACCCGGCCAGCGAGCTCAAGCACGGGCCGCTCGCCCTGGTCAGCCCCGAGCTGCCGACCGTCGCGGTCGTCCCGGACGACGAGCTGCGCGACAAGAACCTGTCCACCCTCGGCGAGATCCGCGCCCGCCGCGGCCGCGTCATCACCGTCGGCCACCAGGAGCTCGGCGACGACTCCCTGACCGTGCCCAAGAACGAGCCCGAGCTCGACCCGATCCTGCTGACGATCCCGCTGCAGCTGCTCGCCTACCACGCCGCCGCGGCGCTCGGCCACGACGTCGACAAGCCCCGCAACCTCGCCAAGAGCGTCACCGTCGAATGACCCTGATCGTGCCCCTCCTCGCCTTCGCCGGGGTCGCGGCGGTGCTCACGCTCACGCCCGGCCCCGACTCGCTGCTCGTCCTGCGCACCGCCGTCGCCCACGGCCGCCGCGCCGCGCTGACCGCCGCCCTCGGCGTCCAGACCGGCTGCCTGTGGTGGGGCGCCGCCGCCGGCCTGGGCCTGTCGGCCGTGCTCGCCGCGTCTCAGACCCTCTACACGGCGGTGCGCTGGGCGGGCGCCTGCTACCTCGTCTACCTGGGGCTGCGCCTGCTGCTCCACCGCCACGACGACGAGAACGCCCCCGAACCGCCGGGCCGCCGCTTCTTCCTGCGCGGCCTGCTGACCAACGCCCTCAACCCGAAGGTCGGCGTCTTCTACGTGTCGCTGCTGCCGCAGTTCGTCCCTCATGACGCCCCTGTGGCGGCATGGAGCCTGCTCTTGACCGGCGTCCACGTCGCGGAGGGCCTCCTGTGGTGTGGGGCGATCGCCGTACTGGCCGACCGCCTGGGCCACTGGCTCCGCCGCCGCGCCATGCGCCGCGCCCTGGACCGGCTGGCGGGGACCGCGTTCCTCGTCTTCGCCGCCCGCCTGGCCCTCCGCCCCTCCTAGACGGCGCTCAGCCGCTGTACCCGGGGCGTCGCCGCGCCGTGATGCCGCTGGCGTGCGAGGACGGGCATTGGCCTAAGACACCTCTACCTCGGGCGGGGCGATGAGAGGACCAAGGGGACGTTGGCCAAGATCGGCAATCGGCGGCACCGGCCGGGGAACGGGCGTTACGGTGGGCGCCGTCCCGACGACCAGACGCCCGGCGCGACCGCGCCGTAGGGGAGAGGTGTTCGGTGGACGCAGACCCGCCCAAGATCGACACGACGGTGGCCCATCCGGCCCGGATCTGGAACTACTGGCTGGGGGGCAAGGACCACTATCCGGTCGACCGCCAGGTCGGTGACGAGACCACCCGCGTCTACCCGGAGATCGTCGAGCTGGCCAGGCATCAGCGCGCCTTCCTCGGGCGCGCCGTGCGCTTCATGGCGGGCGAGATCGGCATCCGCCAGTTCCTGGACATCGGCGCGGGCCTGCCCACAGTGGACAACACCCACGAGGTCGCCCAGCGGGTCGACCCCTCGTGCCGGATCGTCTACGTCGACAACGACCCGCTCGTGCTGGCGCACGCCCAGGCGCTGCTCACCAGCACCCCCGAGGGCAGGACCGACTACATCGACGCCGACCTGCGCGATCCCGACAGGATCCTCGCCGAGGCCGCGAGAACGCTGGACTTCACCCGGCCGATCGCGATCACCATGCTCGGCATCCTGATCTTCATCCAGGACGACGAGGAGGTCCGATCGATCATCCGGCGGCTGGTGGGGGCCCTGCCGTCCGGCAGCCATGTCGCGATCACGCACACCACCAACGCCGTCCACGGCGAGCGCACCGACGACGCCGTCCGCGTCTGGAACGAGGGCGGCTCCGTGCCCATGGTCGTCCGCAGTCCGGAGACGATCCTGAGCTTCCTCGACGGACTGGAACTGCTCGATCCCGGCCTGGTGTCGCTGACCCGCTGGCGCCCCGAGGCCACCCCGTTCGGCCCGCCGCCCGAGGTCGACGAGTTCTGCGCCGTCGCCCGCAAGCCCTAGCGCGCCCGGCGGGCCAACGACGGCCCCGCCGGGCTCGAACGCGGCGCGGCCCCGGTGCGCGCCGCCCCGCGCGGAGTCGGGGGCCGTGATCCGTCGACCTCGCCACCCGCTCGGCGGCCCACCAGGCGGACCTGGTCGCGCGTCTTCAGGAGCTCGGCGCGGCACCCGCCGACATCGGCCAAGGCGACGTCCCATGGACGGTTCTGGCCGACCCCGAAGGCAACGAGTTCTGCGTGTTGGAACCTCGACCGGTGTACCAGGACACCGGGCCGATCGCCGCGGTGGTGGTCGACTGCACGGACCCGCGGGCCATGGCCCGCTTCTGGGGCGAGGCGATGGACTGGACCGTGCACGAGGTCACCGACGAGTACGCCAGGCTTCGCTCCGCCCGGGGCGTCGGGCCGTACCTGGAGTTCGTCCGCACGCCCGACGTCAAGACCGTGAGGAACCGCGTCCATCTCGACCTGCGCCCCTACCCCGGTGACGACCAGGCGGCGGAGGCGGACCGGCTGCGGGCGCTCGGCGCCACCGACATCGACATCGGCCAGGGCGACGTCCCCTGGACCGTCCTCGCCGACCCCGAGGGCAACGAGTTCTGCGTCCTCACCCCCATGTGACTCTGAACCCCACCGCTCCGGCCCCGGCGTCGTCGCCTTCGTCGCGGCTTCTGGGGTTGCTGCCCTGGGCCGTTCGCCGAACCAGGCTGCCTTTGCTGTCGCTCCGGTGCACGGCCTGCCGCGCGGAGTCGGCCACCACCGGCGAGGGCAGGTTCCGCGTCAACGCCAACCGCAAGCTGCTGGACGTGTGGCTGCTGGTCCGCTGCACTTCCTGTGACCGGACGAGCAAGCTCACCGTGCACGAGCGAGTACCGGTCGGACCCCTCGATCCAGCCGAGCTGGACGGTTACCGCGTCAACGATCCGGAACTGGTGGCGTCCACGCTGCTGAATCCGCTGTTCGCCCGCCGCAACCGCTTCACCCTGAACTGGACAGGGGCCTGGCGGCTGGACACCCCCTCGACTTTGCCCGACGGACCATGGCCGGTCAGGGTGGAGGTCGCCTTCGAGGACCCGGTGCCGGTGCGTCCGGACCGGCTCATCGCGCAAGGGCTCGGCCTCAGCAGAAGCCAGGTACCGCGCCGGATCAAGTGCGACATTCCGCTGCGTCGTCCGACGAGCACCGGGTTCACCTTCACCGTGCAGGCCCCGGACCAGGCCTGGCGGTCGACGGGCGCGACCTGTCGCCGTCGACCGTGCTCACGCCCGGCGGCGTTCACCCGGCCAGAACCTTGGCCTTGGCGCGCTGGTACTCCTCCGCCGTGAGATCGCCGTGGTCCTTGAGCGCGGCGAGCCGGTCGAGTTGCTCGGCCTGACTCGCAGCGCGACCTCCCAGGGCCGCCTGGTACCGGGCCTCGCGCGCACGCAGCGAAGCGATGTCCCGCTCGCCCATTCCCCTGCCCCGGACGATCAGATACGCCAGCACTCCGACGGCCGGCAGGACGATGACGAAGATCGTCCAACCGGCCTTGGCCCACCCGCTCAACGAGTCGTCGCGGAACACATCGGTGATGACCCGGAACAGCAGCATGAACCACAGGACCAGCAGAAAGAGCCACAGCATCGTCAGGAACGCGTTGAGCAACGGATAATTCATGATCGTTGTCCTGTCGTCGTGTCCGCCGCGCGACGTGACGGCGCCGCCGCACACCAGGGGTCAGGTCCCGGCGCCCGAAGACCACTCGCCGCGGGGCCACAGGGTGTTCCCCGCTCCCGCGCCGTCGCCACGGCTGATGCCGTGCGCCGGATCCCTATCCCGGGCCCCGCCAACGGCCCGGCGTGGATCTCGACTTTCACCTCGTGTCATGGGTGGCGTGCCCAGCGCCGGGGTTCGTAACCGGCGCCGATGCCAAGGTCGCGCGGCCTCCCGTGCCGCGACACCGGCGATCCGGCCGAATGGGGACTCCTCTTCGCACCGACGTACGCCTGAGGCGCGCACACCATGTGCTCGGGCCCCGCCCGTGAGCGGAACTCGCCGTGTGATCGTCGGCCTGGCAGTGACGGGCGAGCTTCTCGTGGCAGGCGGCGATACCGCGCCCGTCCCGCGCCGTCGGGCGCGGGACGCCGGGACGCCCGATGCGTCAGTGCGGGTTGGCGGCCAGGAGCTCGGCCAGCAGATCGTCCAAGGTCACGATGCCCATGTAGTCGCCGTCGGGGCCGTGGACCACGGCCAGCTGGGCACGGGCGCGCCGCATCGCCGTGACGGCGTCCAGCACGGTCGTGCCCGCGACCAGGTCCGGGGCCGGGTGGGCCAGGTCGGCCGCGGTGCGGTCGCCGTCGGGGTCGGTGACGGCGGCGCGGACGTGCACGATGCCGACCACGCCGCCGTCCGCGTCGCGGACGAGCAGGCGGCTGTGGCCGCTGGCGGTCGCCACTCGGCGGATCTCGGCCGTCGAGGCGTCCGCGGCGATCGTCGTGACCGAGGTGGCCGGGACGACCAGGTGGTCGACGGTGACCTCCCGGGCCGAGATGGCGCGGCGCAGCAGCTCGTGGTCGTGCCGGCCGATCAGGCCGAGGCGGCGCGACTCGCCGACCAGGTGGCTGAGCGACTGCGGGTCGGTGCGCTCCTCCAGCGCGTCCCGCGGGGGGATGCGCAGCAGCCGCAGCAGCGCGCCGGTCGTCGCGTTCAGCAGCGCCAGCACCGGCCGGGAGACCTTCGCGAAGCCGCGGAACGGCAGCGCCAGGATCAGCGCCGAGCGCTCCGGGTGGGCGATCGCCCACGACTTGGGCGCCATCTCCCCGACGACCATGTGCAGGAACGTCACCACGGCCAGCGCGGTGGCGAACGCGACCGCCTTGGACCCGGCCTCCGGGACGCCCAGCGCGTGCAGCGGCGGCTCCAGCAGGTGCTCGAACGCGGGCTCGGTGACGATCGCCAGGCCCAGCGAGCACATGGTGATGCCGAACTGGGCGCCGGCCAGCATCAGCGACAGCTCCCGCGACCCGGCCACGGCCGCGGCCGCCGGGCGGCTGCCGCGCGCCGCGGCGCGCTCGAGCTGGCCGCGGTTGGCCGCGACCATCGCGAACTCGGCGGCCACGAAGAACCCGTTGCCGAGCAGCAGCAGGACCGTGACGAGCAGGGTGGCGACCGGGTCCATCAGGACTCCACCGCCGCCAGGTCGCCCGGCACGGCGGGCTCGGGGGCGACGGCGCGCAGGCGCACCTGGCGCGCCACCCGGCGGTCCACCGTGACCACCTCGATCTCGGCGCGGCCGACCGGGTCCAGGTCGACGACGACCCGGTCGCCGGGCGCGGGCAGGCGCCGCAGCCGCGCCATGACCAGGCCGCCGAGGGTGTCGTACGCCTCGCCCTCGGGCAGCTCGATCCCGGTCAGGCGGACCACCTCGTCGATCCGCATGCCCGCGTCCACCAGCCACGACCCGTCGGGGGCCGCGGCCGGGGCGCTCTCGCCCACGTCCGTCTCGTCGACGATCTCGCCGACCAGCTCCTCGGCCACGTCCTCGAACGTGAGGATCCCGGCCAGGCCGCCGTACTCGTCGACGACGCAGGCGAACTCCTCGCCGGTCTCGCGCATCCGCTCGATCACCCCGTACAGCGGCTGGCTGCCGGGCACCAGCAGCGCGGGCCGGGCGATCTCGCGGACCGGGGTGGCCGGGTCGAGCCCGTCGTCGGCGACCTCCCGCACGCCCGCCACGCCGATCACGTCGTCGACCTCGCCGTCCCACACCGGATAGGCGGTGTGCCCGGTGCGGCGGATCAGCTCGACCAGGTCGGCGACGGCGGCGTCCCCGGACAGCGCCTGCACGCGGGTGCGGGGCACCATCACCTCGTCGGCGGTGCGGTCGCCGAACGTCACGGCGCGTTCCAGCAGCCCGGACAGGTCGGCGGGCAGGTGCCCGGCGCTGTGCGAGCGGCCGATGATGTCGCCGAGCTCCTCCAGCGTGGCGCCGCCGGGCAGCTCCTGCACCGGCTCCACGCCCACCGCCCGCAGCAGCCGTTCGGCGGACTTGTCGAACAGCCGGATCAGCGGGCCGAACACGGCCAGGTAGGCCAGTGTGGAGGCGGCCAGGGCGCGGGCCAGCGACTCGGCGCGGGCCAGCGCCAGGTTCTTGGGGAACAGCTCACCCAGCAGCATCTGGATGAGGGTGGCCAGGACGAAGCCGGTCGCCAGCGCGATCGCCCCGGCGGCGCCGGCGGGCACCCCCGCCAGCGGCAGCACCGGCTCGATCAGCCCGGCCAGGGCGGGTTCGGCGATGAAGCCGACCACCAGCGTGGTCATGGTGATGCCGAGCTGCGCGCCCGACAGCATGAACGACAGGCGGCCGAGGACCTTCAGGGCCCGCGCGGCCGCCCGGTCGCCGCGCTCGGCGGCCTGGGCCAGCCGCGACCGGTCGGCGGCGACGTAGGCGAACTCCTGAGCGACGAAATACCCGGTGGCCGCGGTCAGCAGGACCACGGCCAGCACACCCAGCGCCGCGCTCAGCATGGGGCACCGGGTCTATGACTGGGGTCCGACACTGCGGACGCTCAACTCCTCTCTCGACTGCTCACGTTCCCAAACGCAAGCTCACACCAGGTCGTTCCCGAAAACAAGGAGGGAGGTCCTGTGATGACCACCGCTTGTGTCCAAGTGTGTCACCGATCACACTGAATGATGAACGCCTGCCGGATTCTTGACGTTGAGGGCGGTTGACGCTCCCCGGCCGCCCACGGGGGATCGACGGGGGGACGACGGAGCCCGGCGGGCGGCGGGGCCCGCCGGATCGAGCGCGGAGCGGACGTGAACGAGAGCGGGGCCGGGGCGGCCGCGCCCATGAGCCGTGAGGGCGTCGACCATGCCCTGCGCGCCCTGCGCGAGGAGCACGAACGCATCGCCGACTCCCTGCTCGCGCTGGAGGACCACCAGGGGTTCCGGCTGCTCAAGGGCGCGACGCTGGCGGGCGAGACCTGGCGGCGCTGGGACGCGGCGCGGCGCGGCCTCGAACGGATGTGGCTGCTGTTCGACGCCTGCCGGCGGGTGGCGGAGGAGGCCGGGCGGCTGCGGGCCAGGCGGAGCCGTCCCGACCACGAGACGCTGGTGGAACTGAGCGCGCTGCTGTCGGGCCCGTCGGTGGACGCGCCCGAGGCCGAGATCCCGCTGGAGCGGCGCACCCTGCTCGGCCCCGACCGGCGGCGGCTCACGCTCGACGAGGCCGTCGCCGAGATGTCCGCGACGTTCGACCGGGTGGTCGAGGTGGTCGCCGCGGCCGACGCGGCGTGGACGGCGCTGCTGGCCCCGCTGGACGAGCTGGAGGACCGGTGGCGGGAGGCGGCCCGGCTGGCGCAGGAGCTGGACGGCGCGCGGCACCCCGAGGTCGACCGGCTGGGCCGGGAACTGACCGCGTACGGGCGGCTCGTCCGCGGCGACCCGCTGTCGCTGGTGCGGGACGGACGGCCCGACACGTCCCGCCTCGACCGGCTCCGCGCCTCCCTGGACGCGCTGCGCGGGTCGCTCGCCGAGGCGGTGCGGCTCAAGCGGGATTACGAGCGGCGCGTCGCGGACCTGCGCGCGTCCGTCGACGGCGTCGCCGAGGCCGAGCGGCTGGCCGCCCGCGCCCGCGCGGAGGCGCTCGCCAAGATCGCCTCCCCCGCCCCGCCCGACCCGGGCCCGTCGCGGGCCGCGGCGCTGCGCGACCAAGTGGCGGCGCTGGAGGGGCTGCGCCGCGCGGGCCGCTGGACCGAGCTGGCCGGACGGGTCGCGGAACTGGACGCCGCCGCCCGCCGCGCCCTCCAGGAGGCCCGCGACGAGCGGGGCCTCAGCACCGGCCTGCTGGACCGGCGCGACGAGCTGCGCGGGCGCCTGGAGGCGTACCGGGCCAAGGCCGCGCGGCTGGGCCTCGCCGAGGACGAACGGCTCACCGCTCTCTACGAGCGGGCCCGTGACCTGTTGTGGTCAGCCCCCTGCGACCTGCGACGGGCGACGATGGCGGTGGCGGATTATCGGCGTGCGGTCAGAGCGTGCGGGAGCGAGACGGGGACGGGGCGATGACGCGGTGCACCCAGCCCGGCTGCTCGGGCACCGTCGGAGAGGACGGCTTCTGCGACGAGTGCGGCCTGGCCCCGCCCGTCGGCCTCCCCTCTGGTGAGGCCGCACCCGCTGGAGCGGCCGCGGCCGCAGGGGGCGCGGCATCCGGCGGAGAGGCCGCGCCAGGCGACGGCGCCGTGCGGGCGCCGTCCGCGGCCGCGCCGAAGGCCGCGTCCGCCGCGATCCCGGCACCGAGGGCCGGTTCGGGAGGCTCCCCCGGCGGCTTACCGGACGGCGCAGCCGGAGCCGCCACGATGGCGCCCGACGGGCCGTCTCCCGCAGGCGCCGGTCCGCCCCCGCCGCGGGCGGGCTCGCAGCCGTCCGGGGCGGCGGGCCGGGCGGGCTCCGGGTCGTCCAGCGGGGGACGGACGCTGTGGCGGGGGTCGCCGGGGTCCGGGGGCAGCGGCGGCTCGGCCCGGCGCGGCACGCTGGGCGCCGGGCTCGTGGACGTGCCGCCCGTCCCCTACCGGGACCCCGCGTCGGCGATCCTGCAGGACCCGCAGGTGCCGGAGAAGCGCCGGTTCTGCAGCCGCTGCGGCGAACCCGTCGGCCGCAGCCGCGACGGGCGTCCGGGCCGCACCAAGGGGTTCTGCCGCAAATGCGGGCACCCCTTCTCGTTCACGCCCAAGCTGAAGCCCGGCGACATGGTCGGCGGGCAGTACGAGGTGCTCGGCTGCCTCGCCCACGGCGGGCTCGGCTGGATCTACCTGGCCCGCGACCACAACGTCAACGGCCGCTGGGTGGTGCTCAAGGGCCTGCTGGACACCGGCGACGCCGACGCGCTGGCCGCGGCCGCCGCCGAGCGCTCGTTCCTGGCCGAGGTCGAGCACCCCAACATCGTCAAGATCTACAACTTCGTGCGGCACGGCGACTCCGGCTACATCGTCATGGAGTACGTCGGCGGCCAGTCCCTCAAGGACATCCTGCTGGAGCGCCGCGAGCGGGAGGGCGAGGACGCGGCGCTGCCGCTGCCGCAGGTGCTCGCCTACGGCCTGGAGGTGCTGCGCGCCCTCGGCTACCTGCACGGCGTCGGCCTGCTGTACTGCGACTTCAAGCCCGACAACGCGATCCAGTCGGAGGAGCAGCTCAAGCTGATCGACCTCGGCGGGGTGCGGCGGGTCTTCGACGTCGACAGCCCGATCTTCGGCACGCCCGGCTACCAGGCCCCCGAGATCGCCGCCTTCGGCCCGTCCGTCACCTCCGACCTGTACACCGTCGGCCGGACGCTGGCCGTGCTGAGCTTCCCGTTCCGCGGCTACACCCGCAAGCACCTGCGGAGCCTGCCGCCCCGCGACGAGGTGCCGCTGCTGCGGCGGCACGAGTCCTACTACCGGCTGCTGCGCCGCGCCACCCACCCGGACCCGGAGGCCCGTTTCCAGAGCGCCGCCGAGATGGCCGAGCAGCTCACCGGCGTGCTCCGCGAGGTGCTGGCCGCCGAGGACGGCACGGCGCGTCCGGCCGCCTCCACGCTGTTCGGGCCGGAACGCGACGCCGCCGGAACGGAGATCGCCCACGTCGGGGACGGCGGGCCGGTTGCCGCCGGCGGGCGGGCGGGAGCGCCGGTCGTGCTGGCCCCGCTCGACCCCGCCGAGGCCGTCGCCGCGCTGCCGGTTCCGCGGGTGGCCGACGACGATCCGGCGTCGGCGTTCCTGGCCGGGCTCACCTCCCGCGACCCGGACTCCCTGGCCTCCGCGCTGGCCGCCTCCCCGCTGTCGTCGGTGGAGGTCGACCTGGCCCTGGCGCGGGTGCGGATCGAGCGCCGCGACCTGACCGCCGCGGCGGGCATGCTGGAGCGCGTCGCCGACCGCCACCCCGACGACTGGCGCGTCGACTGGTACCGCGGGGCGCTCGCGCTGGCGGACGGCCGCTGGGCGGAGGCCCGCCGGATCTTCGACGAGCTGTACGACCTGATGCCCGGGGAGATCGCGCCCAAGCTGGCGCTGGCGTTCTGCGAGGAGGGCGACGGCCGCTGGGAGTCCGCCGCCCGCTTCTACGAGACGGTCTGGCGCACCGACCCGACGTACGTCAGCGCCGCGTTCGGGCTGGCCCGCGTGCGGCTGGCCGTCGGCGACCGGGCGGGCGCGGAACGCGTCCTGGACTCGGTGCCCCCCGTGTCGAGCCACTACCTGGCCGCGCAGCTGGCGGCCGTGGCGACCGCGGTGCGCGGGCGGCGCGCCGAGGAACTGGACGCCGGCGTCCTCACCGGGGCGGCGCGCCGCCTGGAGAGGCTGCGGCTGGACGTCGAGCGGCACGCCAGGTTCGCCGCCGAGGTGCTGGAAGCGGCGCTGACCTGGGTGCGCGCGGCCGCCCCCGGCGACCCGGCCGGCGAGGTGTTCGGCACCCCGCTGGAGGAGCGCCGGCTGCGGCGGCGGCTGGAGCAGACCTACCGCACGCTGGCCAAGCTGGCGGGCCGCGCCGAGGACCGGCACGCGCTGGTACGGCGGGCCAACGCCGTCCGACCGCTGACCCTGTTGTGACGCCGTGCCGAGTTGCGACGCCGTGCCGAGTTGCGACGCCGTGCCGAGGGACGCGGGCGGACGGACGGGCGTCGGGCCGGACGACGCGCCGCACCCCCGACCGCACGGACCAGGGAGCAGTCACATGAGCGACCTTCCCGAGTTCACGATCAAAGTCGACCAGAACCCCTACCTGCCCGAGGGCGGCCGGGAGATGCACGCCATCGTGACCGTGGCGGCCGCCGGGGGCTCCGCCGCGGCGGGCCCGTCCCCCGCCGCGGAGATCATCATCGTGGACACCTCGGGGTCGATGTCGTTCCGCAACAAGATCGCCGCCGCCAAGCGCGCCGCCCGCGCCGCGCTCGACGTGCTGCGCGACGACGTGCGCTTCGCCGTGATCGCGGGCGCCAACGGGCCGCGCATGATCTACCCGCGCGGGGAGGGGCTGGCGCGCATGACGGCGGAGACGCGGGCGCAGGCGCAGGCCGCGGTCGACCGGCTCGACGCCGCCGGCGGCACCGCCATCGGCTCCTGGCTGACCATGGCCGGACGGCTGTTCGCCGACCACGCCGACCCGGGCGCGGTCCGGCACGCGATCCTGCTCACCGACGGCAAGAACCAGCACGAGTCGGCGCGGGAGCTCGACGCGGCGCTCGAGCGGTGCGCGGGCGCTTTCGTGTGCGACGCGCGCGGCGTCGGCACCGACTGGGAGCCCGCGGAGCTCCGCAAGATCACCTCGGCGCTGCTCGGCACGTTCCTGGACGTGCCCGACCCCGACGCCCTGGAGGACCACTTCCGCGAGATGACCGAGGCCGCCATGCGCAAGCAGGTGGCCGACGTGGCGCTGCGCGTCTGGACGCCGCGCCGGGCCAGGCTGCGGTTCCTGAAGCAGATGGTGCCGACCGTGGTGGATCTGACCGGCCGCCGCGTGGAGTCCGGGACGCAGACCGGCGACTACCCGCTCGGCGCGTGGGGCGACGAGGAACGCGAGTACCACCTGTGCGTCGAGGTGCCGCCCGCCGACGTCGGACGGCAGATGCGCGCCGCCTGGGTCAAGGTCGTCGCGCCCGGCCCGGAGCCGGACGCGCCCGTCCGGGAGCTGGCCGCGGGCAACGTCCTCGCCGAATGGACCGACGACGAGGCCAGGGCCACGCGCATCAACGCCCGCGTGGCGCACCACACCGGGCAGCGGGAGCTCGCGGAGGCGATCCAAGAGGGCCTGGAGGCCCGCCGCCGGGGCGACGAGGACACCGCCACCGCCCGCCTGGGACGCGCCGTCGTGCTCGCCCGCGCGGTCGGCAACGAGCAGATCGCCGGGCTGCTGGACAGGGTGGTGGAGGTCCTCGATCCGGCGACCGGGACCGTCCGGCTGCGGAAGGACATCTCCAAAGAGGACGAGCTGTCTTTGGACACCCGTTCCGTCCGGACCGTGCGGACGAGGCAGGCCCCCGAAGCCGCGCCAGGGGAAGGGCTGTCATGACGCCCCCCGCGACCAGTCCCCCGGCCGCGCCGGACCCGTCGTCGAGCGGACCGCCCGCGCCGCCGCCGCTCGCCGCTCAGGCGCCCGCCGTCCGCCGGGCGCGCACCCGGCGGCGGTTCCGGCGGGTCGGTCTGCGCACGGTGCCCGGCTGGATCCGGATCGGCACGGCCGCGACGCTCGCCGCCGTCGTCCTGCTGGTGGCCGCGACGATGGCCGCGGTCGGCGACGCGCGGGAGGGCATGCGGACCGTCGGCCACGACGCCGGCCGGCAGGTCATGGCGACCGGCACGCTGTACTTCGCGCTCAGCGACATGGACGCGCAGGTCGCCGACATCCTGCTCATCGGGCGCGAGCACGACCTCGGCATCGGCCGCGCCGAGTCGCTGCGCCGCTACGAACGGCGCCGCGCCGAGGCGAACCGGGCCGCGGTGGAGGCCGCGCAGATCGCCGGACGCGACGAGGCCCGCCGCCGCACCGTCCGCGAGGTGCTCGACGGGCTCGGCAGCTACGAACGGCTCGTCGGCGAGGCCATGCTGCTCGACCGCCAGTCCGACCACCCGGCCGGGGAGCTGCCGCCGAACGTCGTCGAGACCTACCGGAAGGCCACCGACCTGATGAAGCTGGAGCTGCTGCCCCGGGCGTACAACCTCACGCTCGACAGCGGCGCCACCGTCCGGCGGTCCTACGAGACCGACCGCGCCGCCGTGCTGGCCGGGCGGCTGCGGGTCGGGCTGACCGGCGCCCTCGCGCTCGTCCTGCTGATCGGCCTGCAGGTCTACCTCGCCGCGCGGTTCCGGCGGCTGGTCAACCCGGCGCTGGCGCTGGCGACCCTCGGCGCCCTCGCCGTCGCGGTGCTGGGCGTAGGCATGCTGTCGGCGCAGGCCGGGCACCTGAAACGGGCCAAGGAGCAGGGGTTCGACTCCATCCTCGCGCTCAACCGCGCCCGCGCCATCAGCCACAGCGCGTTCGCCGACGAGAGCCGCTACCTGCTCGACCCGGGCCGCGCCGACACCTACGAGCAGACTTTCCTCGACAAGGCGCTGTCGGTGCTGTACGTCGACCCCGGCGAGCGGCCGCTCAACCTGGAGACGTACTACGACCTGCTGCCCGGCGCCGTGCGCAGCTACGAACGCGCCCCCGGCGGCCCGCCGGTGGAGGTGCTGGGCCTGCTCGGCGAGGAGAAGGGCAACAGCCTCGGCCCGTCCGAGCGGAGCAGGCTGCACGCGACCGTGCAGGCGTACCAGCGGGTCCTCGACAACGACCGGCGCATGCGCGAGCTGGCCGTCCGGGGCGACCGGCGCGCCGCGATCGAGCTGCGCATGGACCGCGCGTCCGGCGCCGTCGCCGCGTTCGACGCCTACGACCGGCGGCTCGCGCTGCTGATCCAGGCGCACCAGGACGCGTTCGACCGGGCCGTGCGGGCCGGCGACGACGGGCTGGCCGGCTGGGACGCGCTGCCGACCGCCGCCGCGCTCGCCGTCGCCGCCCTCGTCCTGGCCGGCGTCCGTCCCCGCCTGGCCGAGTTCCGCTGAGACCGGCTGACCGGAGGTCGACAGTCATGCACAACCCGCGCCTCGCGCGAAGGGGCCTCGCCCTGGCCGCCGCGGCCGCCGCCGTCGCCGCCGCGGCCGGGTGCGCGGTGGAGCCGGACACCGGCAGCGTCGTGGACGCGCGCTCGCTGACCATCGGGGTCAAGGCCGACCAGCCGGGCCTCGGGCTGCGCCGCCCCGACGGCCGCTACGAGGGCTTCGACGTGGACGTGGCCACCTACCTGGCCGGACGGCTCGGCGTGCCGCCCGAGCGGATCCGCTTCCGCACCACCCCGTCCTCGGTCCGCGAGAAGGCGCTGCGGGAGGGGACGGTCGACATGGTGGTGGCGTCCTACTCCATCACCGCCAAGCGCAAGACCCAGGTCACCTTCGCCGGGCCGTACTACGTGCCGCACCAGGACACCCTCGTCCGCGCCGACGACGACTCCATCCGCGGCGTGCGCGACCTGGAGGGCAAGCGGCTCTGCCAGGTGACCGGCTCGAACTCCTGGCGGCGCGTCACCGAGGAGCGCAAGATCGCCGCGCGGCTGGTCGAGGCCCCCACCTACAGCGCGTGCATGGACCTGCTCGCCGCGTCGAAGATCGACGCGGTCTCCACCGACGACCTGATCCTGGCGGGCTTCGCCGCGGGCCGCCCCGTGAAGATCATCAACGCGCCGTTCACCGACGAGAAGTACGGCGTCGGCCTGCACAAGGGCGACCTGGCCGGCTGCGAGGCCCTCAACCGGGCCATCACCGCCATGTACCAGGACGGCACCGCCGCCAGGCTGCTGGACAAGTGGTTCGGCGAGTCGGGCTTGAAGCTGACGACCAGCGTTCCCCAGTTCGAGGGCTGCTCCTGATCCGCCGACAGGTCCGTGCGGTCGGGCGGACGGCGTGCGGCAACGGAGGCGCGGCTCAGGGGACGCGGGCGCGTCTCAGGACGGAGTGGTGGACGACAGGGCGCCGAGGGCCTCCCGCAGGGTGTCGTAGGTGGGGACGAACTCGTCGACCCCGGTGATCCGGAACACGCGCCGGACCCGGGGCGGCAGCGCGACCAGCGCGATCGGCACGCCGCGTTCGATGGCGCGGCGGTTGGCCGCGACCACCGCGTTCAGACCGGTGGAGTCGCAGAAGGTCACCTGCCGCATGTCGACGATCATCGGGCCGCCCGTGTCGATGACCTCGAACATGGCTTGCTCGAAGCGCGGCCGGGTGACCACGTCGATCTCTCCGCGCACCCGCACCAGGGTGCAGCGGTCGTGATGCATCAGGTGCACGTCGAAGTCCATGGGCAACCTCTCGTTCACCGCCCGGAAGAGGTTCCGTCCCCTGCCCGTCGTCCCTCAGCATCGCGCAACCGCGGCCCCGAACCAAGGGGGCGGACGGACGGATCGCCCCGCCCGCGCGCGCCGCCGGCCCCGCGGATCGCGCGCCGAGAGGAGCGCGGAACGGCTACTCATTGGAAACTTACCCAATGGTAGGAAATGGCGGGCCGTGTCCCGAGGCGCCCTATATCAAAGCCATGCACCGGTTCGCTCAGGAGAGATGATATATATCACCGATCAGCGGCTTGACCTGCGACGCGGCCATTCGGGGGAGGTTGTCGACGGGCAAACCGCGGCCCCAAACCCGGGCCCGGTTCGGCGCGCGGGTTACAGTAGCGGTGCCGAATTTGGGGAGGCTGGGTGTTCTACACTTTCTTGTCGCGCGTGGTCGCACCGATCCTTCGCCTGCTATTCCGCCCGCAGGTCGAGGGCGTCGAGAACGTGCCGAACTACGGTCCGCTGATCGTGGCCAGCAACCACCTGTCGTTCATCGACAGCTTCATCATCCCCTTGGCCATCCCCCGGCCGGTGACCTACATCGCCAAGGCCGACTACTTCGAGGGCCGCGGCCTCAAAGGCCGGTTCGTCCGCTGGTTCCTCACCACGCTCGGGCACATCCCGGTCAAGCGCGGCGCCCGGCGCGCCGCGATGGGCGCGCTGGAGCAGGGCGTGGAGGTGCTCGCCAACAGCGGCGCATTCGCCATCTACCCCGAGGGCACCCGGTCCCCGGACGGGCGGCTCTACCGGGGCCGCACCGGGGTCGGCTGGCTGGTGCTGGCCTCCGGCGCCCGCGTGCTGCCGGTCGGGGTGACCGGCACCGACAAGATCCAGCCGCTCGGCGCGTCCTTCCCGCGCATCTTCGGGCCGCGCCCCACCGTGCGCATCGGCCAGCCCATGGACTTCTCCCAGTACCGCGACCTGCCGCCCGCCCGGGCCCGGCGCGTCATCACCGACGAGATCGTCGCGACGATCCAGAAGCTGTCCGGGCAGGAGTACGCCGGCGTGTACAACGAGCGCGCCGACCAGCGCTGACGGCCGGTACCGGCCGGGCGGCGTGTCGTCCCGGGCGGCCCGCCCCGGGCGCCCCCTAAGGTCGCCCCCATGGCGCAGCACAGGCTCTTCCCGGTGGCGGTGCTCGCGGCAACGCTGGCGGCGGCGCTGGCGTCCTGCGCGGGCGACGAAGGGGACGCCCGGCCCGTCCGGGCGACCGACCGGGCCGCGCCCGTCGGCACCGGCTACACCTCCGACCAGCTCGAACAGGCCCTGCTGTTCGAGATCTCCGGCTACCAGCGGGCCGGTGAGCCCGACTCCGGCGAGTACGGCTCGCTCAAGGCCATCCAGAACTTCGACCAGCTCCAGGACCAGGTCGTCCTGGACAAGCCGCGCTGCGCCAAGGCGGCCCGCCCCGGCGCGGAGATCGACCGCAGCACCCCGACCGCCATCGCGACCTTCACCCGCGGCAACGGCCTGACGGCGACCGAGACGCTCATGGCGGTCGGCGCGGCCACCGCCGACAAGCACATCAGGGCGCGGGTGCCGGAGGGCTGCCTGACGTTCCGCACCCGCGTGGGCTCGCAGTGGTCCGAGCACCGCGTCGTCGAGACCCCGCCCGGCACGCTCGGCGAGGGGTCGCGGACCGTGGGCGTGACGACGACCAGCGGCGCGTCCCACACCAAGACCTGGTACGTGGTCCTGCGCGGCCGCCACTTCCTCGCGACCATCAGCCTGCACGGGCCGGGCGCCACCCGCGCCGAAGCCGAGCTGCTGGCCACCCAGGCCTACGACCAGGCCCGCCGCATCCTGCGCTGACCCGTCGCCGCGGGCGCCGCGCACGCGCGCGGCGGAGCAGGAGGAGGCGCAGTCGCGGCGGGACGGGAGGAGCGGCTACCGTTCCCCTACACGATGTCGGGCCCGCGGCGGCCCCGGCCGGGACGGGCCGGGCGCGGCGGCGTCCGCGCGTGCCGACTCCGGAGAACGAAGAGGAGCGGGGGAGCGCTTGATCGGCAAGGAGGGCCGGGTCACCGGCAAGATCGGCCCCGGTCTGGTCGGGGAGGTGATGATCCCCGTCCGCGGCGGGGTGGAGGCGTTCTACGCCCATCCGGTCGATCCCCGCGAGGAGATCCCGGTGGGGAGCATCGTGGTCGTCGTCGAGTACCACCCGCCCCGCACCGTCTACGTCGCCCCCGCCCTGTCGTCCTGACGCCGCCGCGCGCCGCGGCCCGGCGCCGCGGACGAACGCGGGGCGCCGCGCCGCCCCGCCGGCCTGGCCGTTCACGGCCGTTCTCGGCCGTTTTCACCGGACGACAGAACCGAACGGGCCGTCACCGCGTCTATGAGGCGAGTCGGTGAGGCGTCGGGGGTTGGAGGACCGGTAGGAGGCCGCATGTCCCTAGCAATAGCCGCCGCGGTCGTCGTCGCGCTGATCGTGCTGATCATCCTCTTCAAGATGGTCTGGCGCGTCGCCGAACCGAACGAGGCGCTGATCATTTCCGGGCTCGGCGCGCGGTCCAAGCCGATCGACGGCGTGGACAGCCTGGGCTTCAAGATCGTGACGGGCAAGGGCACCGCGGTGCTGCCCGGGTTCCAGGTGGCGCGGCGGCTGCGGCTGGACAGCCGGGCCGCCAACCTGGAGGTCAACTGCGTCACCCAGCAGGGCATCCCGGTGCGGGTGCGCGGCGTGGTGATCTACAAGGTGGGCGACGACTTCGTGTCCATCGCCAACGCCGCCCGCCGGTTCCTGGAGCAGCAGGCCTCCATGGACGGCGCCATCCACGAGCTGTTCACCGGCCACCTGCGGTCGATCATCGGCAACCTGACCGTGGAGGACCTGATCCTCAACCGGGAGCGGCTGACCAGCGAGACGCGCAGCTCGGCCGCCGACGAGATGAGCAAGCTGGGCCTGGTCGTCGACTCGCTGCAGATCCAGGAGATCGACGACGAGACCGGCTACATCACCAACCTGGGCCGTCCGCACGCCGCCCGGGTGGCGTCCGCCGCCCGCATCGCCGAGGCCGAGCGCGACCAGGAGGCCACCGAGCGCGAGCAGGAGGCCGAGCGGCAGAAGGCCGCGGTGATCCGGGACACCGAGATCAAGAAGGCCGAGTACGAGGGCCAGGTCCGCCAGGCCGAGCAGCAGGCCCGGCAGGAGGTCATCCTCAAGGAGACCCGCAACGCCGAGCTGGAGGCCGAGCGCACCGAGAAGCGGCTGGAGAGCGAGATCCGCAAGCCCGCCGACGCCCGCGCCTACGAGCGGGTCAAGCTGGCCGAGGCCGAGCGGGAGGAGCGCATCCGCCTCGCCGAGGCGCAGGCCAAGGAGATCCAGCTCAAGGCGCAGCGGGAGGCCGAGGCCACCCGCATCCTCGGCGAGGCGCAGGCCGATGCGATCCGGCAGAAGGGTCTGGCCGAGGCCGAGGCGATCAAGGCGCGGGCCGCGGCGCTGGCCGAGAACCAGGAGGCCGTCATCGCCCAGCAGCTCGCCGAGAACTGGCCGCAGATCGTCGAGGCGGCCGCCAAGGTGTTCGGCAACGTCGACAACATGGTGGTGCTGAACGGCGCCCAGGGCGTGGAGGACATGCTGGCCAAGGCGCTCACCTTGGGCGGCACCGGGCTCGGCCTGGCGCGCCAGCTGCTCGCCGGGATGAACGGCGGCCTCGCCCCCGACGGCCGGACGACCCCGTCCGGCGTCCCGGCCGCGGCGGCCGACGGCGCGCGGGACGACCGGCCCGTCGGCCAGGACGGCTGACGAGTTCTCCGAGGCCCCTCCGGGAGGCGCCCGCGCGCGGCGGGCCGCCTCCCGGAGGGGCTTTCGTCCGGACCGCCCGCCCGAGCGGCGGCCAGTGCGCACCGTCAGCCGGTAACGTTCATGACATGACCGTGCCCCGGCTCGCCGTCACCGTCGACCTCGTCGTGCTCACCGTCCGCGGGCACCGGCTGTGCGCGCTGATGTGGCGGCGCGACCGCGACCCGTACAACGGCTGCTGGTCGCTGCCCGGCGGGTTCATCCAACTCGACGAGGACCTGCCGGTCGCCGCGGCGCGGCTGATGGCCGAACGCGCCGGGCTCGCCGACGTGCGCATCCACCTCGAGCAGCTGGCCACCTACGGCTACCCCGACCGCGACCCGCGCCAGCGCGTGGTCAGCGTCGCCTACCTGGGCCTGGCCCCCGACCTGCCCGCCTCCAGCCGCGCCCAGGTGCTGTGGACGCCGGTGGACGATCTGATCCACCGCGACCGGGCCGCCTTCGACCACCGCCGCATCCTCACCGACGGCGTGGAGCGGGCCCGCGCCAAGCTGGAGTACACCTCGCTGGCCGCCGCGTTCTGCCCGCCCGAGTTCACCGTGGCCGAGCTGCGCCGCGTCTACGAGATCGTGTGGGGCTGCCCGCTCGACCCGCGGAACTTCCACCGCAAGGTGACCGGCGCCGACCGCTTCCTGATCCCGACCGGCCGGACCACGACCCGCGACGGCGGCCGCCCCGCCCAGCTCTACCGCCGCGGCGACGCCGAACAGCTCCGCCCGCCCATGCTCCGGCCCCGCCCCGACCGCACCCCCTCCTCCAACGAGCACGCCCACACCTGACCCCGCGCCCTGCCCCGCACCGGACGCCGCGGAGACAGGGCGCCCGCACGGCGGCCGAGGGGGCTGGGAACGGCACGGCGGAGCGCGGGCGGTAGCCGCGTCCTGACCGGATGCGACGTCGCGCGGAGCGAGGCGAACGGGTTTCGGGACTGGCGACACGACCGGTCGCGCGCGTTGCTAGCTTGTCCGGCATGGATGATCTATCGGAGCGGCTGAGCCTGCTGGTCCGCGACATCGGGGAGGCGGGGGTCGCCGAGATGGCCGGCTCGCCCGCGCTGGTCGCGGCCGTGGACCAGCACGCCGCCGAGATCCGGGACATGCGCCTGGCGCCCGGACGGTCGCAGACCGAGGCGCTGCTGGGGTACCTGCACGAGTTCACCGAGGAGGTGTTCCGGCGCGGCTGGCGCCCGAACGGTACCCGGGACTGGGAGTTCGTCCGTATCGTTACGATTTGCTGGATGTTGCGACAGGCGTCCGGCTCGTAGGTCCTTCAGCGTCCGCCGGGCCGGTCCGTACCCTGGAGCCACCACCTCGACCGCTACGGAGGACAACGGTGTCCGAGGCACCCACACCGCGCTTCCGCTCCGTCCTGGACCGGTTCGTGGCCTACAAGCCCGGCAAGCGGGCCGTCTCGCCGGACGGCCGCTCGTACAAGCTGTCGTCCAACGAGTCGCCGCACGGCCCGCTGCCGTCGGTGCTGGAGGCGATCAGCCGGGCCGCCGCGAGCGTCAACCGCTACCCCGACAACGCCTGCGCCGAGCTGGTGGAGGCGATCGCCGCCCGGCACGGCGTCCCGAGCGAGCACATCGCGGTGGGCTGCGGGTCGGTCGGGGTCACCCAGATGCTGCTGGAGGCGGTCGGCGAGCCCGGCGCGGAGGTGGTGTACGCCTGGCGCTCGTTCGAGGCCTACCCGCTGCTGGTGTCGCTGTCGGGCGCCGCGTCCGTCCAGGTCCCGCTGCGGGACGAGACGCACGACCTGGCCGCGATGGCCGACGCGATCACCGAGCGGACCCGCGCGGTGTTCGTCTGCAACCCCAACAACCCCACCGGCACGGCGGTGCGGCGCGCCGAGCTGGAGGCGTTCCTCGACCGGGTGCCCGCCGACTGCCTGGTGGTGCTGGACGAGGCGTACCGCGAGTACATCCGCGACGCGGACGTGCCCGACGGCCTGACCCTGTACGGCGACCGGCCCAACGTGGCCGTCCTGCGCACGTTCTCCAAGGCCTACGGGCTGGCCGGGCTGCGCGTCGGCTACCTGGTGGCGCACCCGCAGGTGGCCGAGGCGATCCGCAAGACCTACCTGCCGTTCTGCGTCAACAGCGTCGCGCAGGCCGCCGCCGTGGCGTCGCTGGCCGCCACCGACGAGCTGCTGGCGCGCGTCGACGAGACCGTCAAGGAGCGCGAGCGCGTCCGCGACGCGCTGCTGGCCGACGGCTGGACGGTGCCGCCGACGGAGGCCAACTTCGTGTGGCTGCGGCTCGGGGAGCGCACCATGGAGTTCTCCGCGGCCTGCGAGGCGCAGGGCGTCAGCGTGCGGCCGTTCGCGGGGGAGGGCGCCCGGGTCTCGATCGGCTCCGCGGAGGAGAACGACGCCTTCCTCGCCGTCGCCCGCGCCTTCCCGCACCGCAACTGAGGCGGCCCTCCGCCTGGCCTCGTGGCTCGGCCGGCCGTGCGTCCGTCGGCCGAGCCGCCGTCGCCGCTCGAACCGTTCGCAGGGCCGCGACGTGCCGCGCCGCGACCCGAGGCGGGACGCAGGCGCGCACGACCGGCGGCGTGGCCGCCGCGGCTCGTTCCGTTGCGCGGGCTGCCGCCTGGACATGCGGCCGTCGGCGCACGTGGGACGCCGCCGCGGCGCCTGAGGCCGGGCGGTGGAACGCGCCCTCGGCCCGCCCGCGCGCGGTGCCCGCGGCGGATCAGGCGCCGGTGCCGGACCTCGGGCCCAGCTTCTCGACGATCAGCCGGTAGAGCTGGCGGGGGCGGCCGGGCTGCGGCGTCCGGTTGGGCGGCAGCGGCCAGGCCAGGCCCTCCTCGACCAGCGTGCGCAGCAGGCGCCGCGCCGTGCGCGGCGTCACGCCCAGCATCTTGCCGGCGTTCTCGGCGTCCACGATCAGCGGCTGCTCCTGGTCGCCGAGCTTGTCGGCCAGCCGCGCCAGGATCTCCAGCCCCTTGGGCTTGGCCTGCGGCTGCGCCCGCGGCGGCGTGCGCGGGGCCGGGACCAGCGCCCGGCCGTCCCGGTCGAGGGCGAACCCCTGCGTGCGCTGCGAGCTCTGCGACCGCGCCAGCGCGGCCCGCGCGTGCGTCTCGGCCTCGTGCGCGGTGCGGCCCATGCCGATGCCGACCTCGATGGCCAGCCCCAGCTCCTCGCGGACCCGCTCGACGAACGGCGGGGTGCGGAAACCCTCGGTGGTGGCGGTGACCGAGCCCCGGGTGGCGATGACCAGGTAGCTGTGGTCGTCCAGCGGCCACACCGAGGCGTTCATGCGGTGCGCCTCCTGCAGCAGCACCCGGTGCAGCGCCAGCTTCAGCTCGTCGCGCCAGTACCGCGGGGTCACCCGGCGCGGCGTCTCGCGCAGCGTCGGGACGTCCACCAGGACGACCACGAGCTGCGACTCCTCCAACCGGTGGTGGGCGCCGAGCAGCGCCGCGGTCTGCAGCGAGCTGCGGATCGCCGCGCCGGTCGGGCGCACCCGGATGGTCGGCACCCCGGCCATCTCCATCCGCTCGGCGGTGGCGTGCACGCACGTCATCGCCACCGTGGTGGCGCCGCGCCGCCACAGCCGCTCGTGGAAGGCGGCCAGCGTGCCGGGCCCGGCCGCCTCCTCGCGCAGGTGCACGCCGTCGGTGGCCAGGTTGATCTCGGCGTACGCCTCCTCGACCTCGGCCCGGCCCAGCACGTCGATGCTGACCCGGGTGGGGTCGTAGCGTTCGTCCAGCGACGCCCGCAGCAGCGCGCCCTGCAGGGCGGCGCCGTTCAGCGGGACGTACGTGGCCGGCATGGTCAGCACCCCGGCCTTGCGGGCGAAGTCATAGGGCACCGGACTGGCGAACAGGCACACGTCCACGCCCGAGCCGAGCCGGACGACCTTGTCGGCCGCCTCCTGCTCGTCCCGGTACGCGGCGGCCACCAGCCGGCTCGGCACCGGCGTCGGTCCGTGGCCCATCAGCATGACCCGCTCCACCAGGTCATGGGGGCCCACGACTCCGATCGTGAGCTCCGGTGTCGCCGAGCCCGTTCGCGCGGCGGTCATCGGCGACCGCCCGCTTCCCGCTCGGCCTCTCGGCGGGGCCCCCGCCCCGACCCTGCGTTCACGCACGCTCCGCCCAACGGTTGACTCATGGCTTGTCGCCCCTGCCTTCTGACCCTGCACCGCAGTTCCCGTGCGATTCGTTCCTCAGTGGGCAGATCGGGTCAGGGCGACGTTGTGTGACGCCCAGACGCGAAATCGAATCAAGAGTGCGGCGAAAAAGTAACCTACGCGACCCCTCAGTCAGTAATTTGTCACCAATCGGTCAGTCTTGATCCTGCATCTTCGGTCGTCCGAAGATGAAAGGCAAGACCCGAAAACACGGCAACGGCGCCGCCGTGGTGCTGATGCGCATTGAGATGACCCCTGTAGCGTGCGTTTGGTTTACGGGTCGCCCGAATTGCGCCTATCTCGCGGTGACCCTCGCCAAAAATCAAGCAAAACGTCAGCTCGGACACCCGCGGGGCGCCGATCCCGGGTCCCAGGGGGGTCTGTGCCCGCTGGTCAGGCGCTCAAAGGAGGTGTGGAGGGCGCGTTGCGAAGCCTCTTCTGCGCTGTGCCGAAGCGCTTACTGTGCGTGAACGAGAGGGTCGCGAACCCAATCTTGGTGATTTTCCGACGCCCGTGACTGAGGTGCGCAGCATCAGTAAGGACCGCGCCCCGGCGCCGGACGTTACAAGCGACCTTGACAAGCCAGGCCCCTCGCGGCGGGTCCGGCAAGGGGTGCGCCGAGGGGGCAAACCGGCAGAAAAGCGAACCGCCCGCGCCGTGCGGCGGCGGGCGGTCGGGCGGAGCGCGGCGCCGGTCAGTCGGTCTCGCGGACGATCTCGGCGCCCAGCTGGGAGAGCCGCTCGGCGGTGTGCGCGTGGCCGCGGTCCAGGTAGTAGCCGTTGCTGATGACGGTCTCGCCCTCGGCGGCCAGGCCCGCCAGCACCAGGGCGCTGCCGCAGCGCAGGTCGTGCGCCTGCACCTGCGCGCCGCGCAGCGGCCGCGGTCCGCTGACCTTGGCGCGGTTGCCGTTGACCTCGATGTCGGCGCCCATCTTGCGCAGCTCCCCGGCCAGCTTGAACCGGCCGTCGAAGATCCGTTCGTAGATGTAGGACTGGCCGTCGGCCAGGCAGGACACCGCCATGATCGGCGACTGCAGGTCGGTGGCGAACCCGGGGTACTCGTCGGTGATGACGTTGATGGGCCGCAGCGGGCGCTCGCGGCGCACCTGCAGCACCGCCCCCTGCTGGTGGAACTCCACGCCCATCTGCTCCAGCTTGTCGGCGGCCACGCCCAGGTGCTCCAGGGACGCGCCCACCAGGTTCAGCTCGCCCCCGGTGATCGCGGCGGCCATGACGAACACGCCCGCGTCGATGCGGTCGGGCATGACGGTGTGCTCGACGGCGCTGAGCGCGTCCACGCCCTCCACGGTGATGAACCCGGTGCCGCCGCCGCTGATGCGCGCGCCCATGGCCTGCAGCAGCGCGATGTGGTCGAGCACCTCCGGCTCCAGCGCAGCGTTCTTGATCAGCGTCCGCCCCTTGGCCAGCGCGGCGGCCATGATCAGGTTCTCCGTGCCGGTGTGCGACGGCGTGTCGCAGTACAGTGTGCCGCCGCGCAGGTCGCCCGCCTTGATGTGGATGATCCCGTTGCCGCCGCCGGCCATCTGCTCGGTGACGGTGGCGCCGAGCCGCTTGAAGCCGTTGTAGTGGAAGTCCAGGTTCCGGCTGCCCAGGTTGCACCCGCCCACGCCTTCGATCACCGCCTCGCCGAGCCGGTGCAGCAGCGCGGGCACGAACAGGAAGGAGCCGCGGAAACGGGACGCGATGTCGGCCGGGAGCACCGGGCTGTCCAGCCGGGAGGCGTCGATCACCAACGTGCGCTCGGCCTCGTGCAGCTCGGCCTTGGCGCCCACGGCCTGGGCCAGCTCGACGGCGCGCCGCACGTCCTCGATGATCGGGACGTTGCGCAGGACCGTGCGGCCCGTGGCGGCCATCAGCGAGGCGCCGATCATCGGCAGGACGGCGTTCTTGGCGCCCTGGACGAAGACGGTGCCGTGCAGTCGCCGCCCGCCGCTCAGGCGGTAGCGGACCTCGTGGCCCATGGTCATCCCGATTGACTCCTTTAGCTGCGAGAACAGTGGGTCTGCTGAGCCGATGGGGGACTTGGCCTGCCCGTCCGCCCGGCGGGGAGACGGGGGTGACCGCGTGCGCCGGACGGTGTCCCTGTGCGTCGGCGCGCCCAAGTAAACCACCGTGACGCCGATGAGGCGTCCGGACCGGAGACCTCGTTCCGCCGGCCACTCTGTTAGATCGCACGTGGGCTCCTCGAAGTTCGAGACGAGTGCCCTCAGCGTGCCGTGTTTCGTCGTAACGTGTCCCCCATGCCGGACTAAGGTGACGGTCTATGGATGAATCAGCCCCCGGCTGGGACGCGATCGACGGTGCTCTCGGGCGCGTCTACGGGGACACGGAACCGTTCCACTGGGGCACCGTCCTCAAGTGGTCCCTGGGCGGCCCGGACCCCCTGGACGGCATCAGCGCCTACCGGCGCGACGACCCGGTGCCGCACTGGCACTACGTCTCGTACGGGATGACCGAGCTGTACGAGAAGGAGTCGTCCAATCCCGACGAGTCCGGCTGGGGGTTCGAGTTCACGTTCCGGCTGGCCAGAGACCCCCACGGGCCCGCCGACGACGAACCGCCGGTCTGGGCGGCGAACTTCCTGCAGAACCTCGCCCGGTACGTGTTCCGGACGGGCAACTGGTTCGAGGCCGGGCACCACATCGACCTCAACGGGCCGATCGCCGCCGATCGCGCCGACACCGCGATCCGCGCCGCCGCGTTCGTCCAGGACCCGGAGCTCGGCGCGATTTCCACGCCGCACGGCCGGGTGGAGTTCCTGCAGATCGTCGGGCTGACCCACGACGAGTACCAGTCGGCGCGGCGCTGGGACGCCCGGTCGCTGCTGGAGACGCTCGGCCCGCACCTGCCGCTGTACGTCACCGACCTCGGCCGAGGCTCGCTGCTGGCGGACCCGGACGTGGCCGAGGCCGTGCGCCGGGGCGAAGCGCGCGACGGGTCGAGCCAGGGGTCGGTGCTCGTCGACGTCGTGGGCTGGACGCTGCGGTCCGGCGCGGTCACCCTCCGGTTCGGCGCGCTGCCCGCCCCGGCGATCGCCGAGGCGCTGCGCGGCCGCCTGCCGTACGGGCGCGACCTGGTGGTCAGCGGGCGGGACGCGCACGTCGTGTTCCGGCCCGGCGACGCCTTCGCCGCCCGGGAGATCGACGACTCCGCGCTGGAGCTCACCGTCCCCGCGTCCGCGCTGGACGATCTGGTCGCCGCGCTGCCCGCCGAGGCGGGCAGCAGGCCGGTGCCGTCCCTGCCCGGCCTGGTGGTCGACATCGAGCCGACGGCCCTGCGCGACGGGCGCACCGGCGAGGCCACCGGCCGCGTCATCGGCTGACCCGCCCGCCGTTTCCCACCGCGGCCGCGGCACCGGCAGCTTGCGGCCATGGGCGAGGGCACTGCGGCCGGCCTCGATGGGGGAGCCACCGCGCGATCTGTCCACCGGCCCGCCCGGCCGCCAGGCCGTACGGAGCTTCCCCTCCACGCCCGCATCCCCGCCGCGCGCGGTCGATGAGGGCGGCGTCAGACGCGGTCCGAGGGGGCTACCGGCCGTCGTCCGAGTCGGGCGGCCGGGTCTCCAGGACCTCCACCGGGTCGCCCACCGTCAGGGTGCCGAGCACGCGCGGGACGCCGTTCTGGCCGAAGCGGATGCCGCGGCCGATGGTCCGGTACGCGGCCAGGGTGCGCAGCGGCTCGCGGCCGCGCACCCCGGTGTCCTGGTCGGTCGTGGTGATCACGCACCGGGTGCACGGCTTGACCAGCTCGATCACCGCGGGCCCCACCCGCAGCAGCCGCGCCTCGTCCTCGCCGTACGGGCCCAGCCCCTCGATCACCAGGCTGGGCCGGAACCGGTTCATCGGCAGCGGCTCGGCCAGCCGCGCGTTCAGGTCCGCCAGCGACTCGGCGGAGAGCACCAGCAGCGGGTAGCCGTCGGCGAACGCGACCTGGCCGCCGCCCCGCTTGGTCGCCCGGCGGCCGGTGAAGCGCACCAAGCGGCACTCGGCGTCCAGCAGGGCGGAGAACCAGGCGGCGGCCTCGTCGCCCTGGTCCACCCCCTGACAGGCGGACCTGTGGACGAACACCTCCCGCACGGGCCCGTCGTGCACGGCCTTGTGAACGAGCGGCGCGACGTCCACCGCGGGATCGGCGAACGCCACCGTGAGGACCTCGCCGTCGTACGACGGCCGCAGCAGCGCCATCCGGGGGAAGTCCCGTTGCGACAGGAAGCGCCCCTCCGGGGTGATGAGCATGAACTCCCGGTCGTACCGCAGCCCTGTCGGGGTCAGCTCCGCGGTGCGCAGGGACGTGCCGCGGCCGCTCTTGAACGGGTACACGTTGAGCTCGGTGAGCACCCCCGTGCCGGCGGCCGGGCGTCCCCCCTCGCGGTTCCCTCGTGCGGGTACCGTCACGGCGTCTCCTCATGCTGCGCGCGCCGGGGCGCGCGTGCGCGGCTCAGGTGAGGGCCGCCAGGCGGTCGAACACGGGGCCGAGGCGCTCCACGAACCGCTCGGGGCGGCACACCTCGTCCAGCCGCGCCTCGTCCAGGGTCAGACCGGCCTCGGCGGCGTGCTTGCGCAGCGTCTCGCGGAACGGCACGCCGGTCTGCCACGTCTCCATCGCGGCCTTCTGGACCAGCGGGTACGCCTCGTCGTCGCGCGACATGCCCATCTCCACCAGCTCCAGCAGCACCGTGGAGGTGTAGATGAGCCCGCCGGTGGACTCCAGGTTGGCCTTCATCCGCTCCTTGTCCACGACCAGCCCGGACATCAGCCGGTCGGTCAGGTGCAGCATGTAGTCCAGCGCGATGGACGCGTCCGGCAGCGCGATCCGCTCGGTGGACGAGTGCGAGATGTCCCGCTCGTGCCACAGCGGGATGCCCTCCATGACCGGGACGATCTGCGCCCGCACGACCCGCGCCAGCCCCGCCAGCCGCTCGGAGATGATCGGGTTCTTCTTGTGCGGCATCGCCGACGAGCCCTTCTGGCCCTTGCCGAACGGCTCCCACAGCTCGCGGACCTCGGTGCGCTGCCCGTGCCGCACCTCCAGCGCGATCGCCTCGCACACCGTCGCCATGATCGCCAGTGCGGACGTCCACTCGGCGATGCCGTCGCGCAGCACCACCTGCGTGGACACGTCGGCCGGGCGCAGCCCCAGCTTTTCGGCGACCTGCCGCTCGATCTGCGGGTCGATGTTGGAGTAGGTGCCGACCGCGCCGGAGATCGCCATCACGCCGACGGACTCGCGGGCGCGGCGCAGCCGGTCGCGCGACCGGGCCATGGCGAACGCGAAGTCGGCGACGCGGTGGCCCCACACGTCCGGCTCGGCGTGGATGCCGTGCGTGCGGCCCACCCGCAGCGTGGCGCGGTGCTCGAGGGCGTGGTCGCGCAGCGTCGCGACCAGCGCGTCCGCCTTGGCCAGCAGGATGTCGGTGGCCTCGACCAGCTGCAGGGCCAGCGCGGTGTCCAGCAGGTCCGACGACGTCATGCCGAAGTGGACGTACCGGGCCGCCTCCCGAGGCTCGGTGTTGTCCGCCCACGCCGACAGGAACGCGATCACGTCGTGCTGGGTGACCTTCTCGATCTCCTGCACCGCCTCCGGGGTGGGCGGCGGCGCGTTGCGCACCGGCTCCACGACGTCGGCCGGGATCGTGCCCGCCGCGGCGTGGGCCTCGACCACCAGGGTCTCGACCTTGCACCACAGCTCGTACTTGTGCGCGTCGCTCCAGACGCGCCCCATCTCCGGAAGCGTGTAGCGTTCGATCACGCCCCCGATTCTCGCAGGTCGCGGCGTGTGCCGACGCCCTGGGGGCGGGGCCTAGGCGCCGTGGGCGGCGGCCTCTTCGGCGATGTCGGAGCGGTGGTGGGAGCCGCGCAGCCGGATCCGGCCGAGCGCCTCGTACGCCCGGGCCCGCGCCTGGGCCAGGTCCGCGCCGGTGCCGACGACGTTGAGCACCCGGCCGCCCGCCGACACCGGCCGCCCTTCGGCGTCCACGCCGGTCCCGGCGTGCAGGACGTACGCGTCCGGCACCTGGGCGGCCTCCTCCAGCCCGGTGATCACGTCGCCCTTCACCGGGGACGCCGGGTAGTTCTCGGCCGCCAGCACGACCGTCACCGCCGCGCCCGGGCGCCACTCCAGGCGGGTCGAGGGGGCGAGCTCCCCGGCCGCGCACGCCCGCAGCAGCCCGCCCAGGGGTGTGGCCAGG
Organism: Actinomadura rubrobrunea NBRC 15275; assembly: GCF_001552235.1. Classification (NCBI taxonomy): domain Bacteria; kingdom Bacillati; phylum Actinomycetota; class Actinomycetes; order Streptosporangiales; family Thermomonosporaceae; genus Actinomadura; species Actinomadura viridilutea. The sequence continues at coordinate 89,743 of NZ_BCQU01000003.1, forward strand.
CGGTCCAGCACGACCTGGGTCTCCGGGTCGCCGAAGCGGGCGTTGAACTCCACGACCCGCACGCCCTTGGACGTCAGCGCCAGCCCCGCGTACAGCACGCCGACGTACGGCGTCCCCCGGCGGCGCAGTTCGGCGACGGTGGGGCGGATCACCCGGTCCATCACCTCGTCCACCAGCCCGGTCGGCGCCCACGGCAGCGGCGTGTAGGCGCCCATGCCGCCGGTGTTGGGGCCCTCGCCGCCGTCGTAGGCGCGCTTGAAGTCCTGGGCGGGCATCAGCGGCACGGCGTTCTCGCCGTCGCACAGCGCGAACAGCGACGCCTCGGGGCCGTCGAGGAACTCCTCGATGACGACCCGGCCGCAGGCGGCGGCGTGCCGCAGCGCCTCGTCGCGGTCCTCGGTGACGACCACGCCCTTCCCGGCGGCCAGCCCGTCGTTCTTCACCACGTACGGCGGGCCGAACGCGTCCAGCGCCGCCTCGGCCTCGGCCGGGGTCTCGCAGACGCGGGCCGCGGCGGTCGGGACGCCCGCGGCGGCCATGACCTCTTTGGCGAACGCCTTGGAGCCCTCGATGCGGGCGGCCTCGCGGTCCGGCCCGAAGCAGGGGACGCCGGCCTCGCGCAGCGCGTCGCCCACCCCGGCCATCAGCGGGGCCTCGGGCCCGATCACGACCAGGTCCGCGGCCAGCCGCCGGGCCAGGTCCACGACGGCCTGCGGATCGGTGGCGTCCACCTGGTGGTTGGCGCCGAGCGCGGCGGTCCCGGGGTTGCCCGGGGCGCAGTGCACCTCGGCGACGGCGGGGTCAAGGCTGAGGGCGCGGGCGAGCGCGTGCTCGCGGCCGCCGGATCCAAGGACGAGTACTCGCACGTCACGCGAGCTTAGCCGCCCGCCCGGAGGCGACTTCGCTCCAAGCCGCGATATGACGGCCGCATCCCGTTCGGAGCCGTTCGGGACTGTTCAGCGGCCGTTCTTCCCCAGGGCATACGCACACGGCCGCCAATGTTGCGATAATAGTGCGGGTGTCCGGACGGCGTTGCGCCGCCGTCCGCACGCTCTGAGCCTCCCCCCTCGGTCGAGTGACCACGACCACGCCGCGCGGCGTCAACCGAGTCGCCGCCCGCTTCGTCGAAAAAGTCGACTGGTAGGCTGCCGAGGCTGTGACGTGACGGCCGTGAGCGAAAGGAGGTGGTCAAGATGAGCGCTGGCGATCCTTGCAGTACGCCGGAACTCCCTCACAGTCCGAATCCGACTGTTCGTCTGACCGCCTCTACCAGGCGCCCGGCCTCCCGCTTCGCGCGCTCCTTCCGCTGACCCAGGGTGAGCGCGCGCTGCGCGCGTGTGGCCGGCGGGTTAGGAGAACCTCATGGCCATGACGAAGGTCCGCCCTGGTCGCGCGACGATGTCGTTGTTCCGGACGCGGGGACGTCCGCACGCGTCCGCCTCCTCCAACGGCGGTCCGCGCCGCGACACGGCGGTGATCGACTGGGCCGCGTACATCGACGGCAACCGGGTGTCCACCGAGACCGTCGCCGACGCCGTCCGCCTCATCCGCGACGGCCGCCTGACCGCCGACGGCGACAGCGCCGGGTTCGTGTGGGTCGGGCTGCACGAGCCGTCCGCCGCCGAGCTGGCCGATCTGGCCGACGTGTTCGGCCTGCACCCGCTCGCCGTCGAGGACGCCATCCACGCCCACCAGCGGCCCAAGCTGGAACGCTACGACGACGTCCACTTCCTGGTGATGAAGACCGTCGGGTACGTGCAGCGCGAACCCGGCGGCGACGAGGTCGTCGAGACCGGCGAGATCATGATCTTCTGCGGCGCCGACTTCGTGGTGACGGTGCGGCACGGCGCCCACAACGAGCTCGGCCCGGTGCGGCGCCGCCTGGAGAAGAACCCCGGCCGCCTGGCGCTCGGCCCGGCCGCCGTCGTGCACGCCGTCGCCGACAGCGTCGTCGACGGGTACGTGTGCGTCGCGGACGCCGTCCAGGAGGACATCGACGAGGTCGAGGAGGCGGTGTTCTCCCCCGACCGCACCGACGAGTCCCGGCGCATCTACCGGCTCAAGCGCGAGGTCATCCAGCTCAAGCGGGCCGTCGGGCCGCTCGCCGGGCCGCTGCGCAACCTGTCGGGCCGCCGGTTCGTCCCCGCGGAGATCAAGGAGTACCTGCGCGACGTCGAGGACCACCTGACCCGCGTGCGCGAGCAGGTCGAGGCCTACGACGAGCTGCTCAACCCGATCCTGCAGGCGCACATGACCCAGGTGACGGTCGGCGACAACCAGGACATGCGGCGGATCTCCGCCTGGGGCGCCCTGTTCATGGTGCCCACCGCGATCGCCGGGATCTACGGCATGAACTTCGAGTTCATGCCCGAGCTGAAGTGGAAGTACGGCTACCCGATGGTCCTCGGGATCATCGCGGTGACCTGCGTGTCGCTGTACCGGGGCTTCCGGCGCAACGGCTGGCTGTGACCCGCCGTCCCGCGCCGCGCGCCCCGCGGCGGCGCGCGGGTCGGCCGGCCTCGGCGGACCGGCCGCCTCAACCGGGAAGCGGCGCGGTCATCGGCTCGGGCAGCGGCAGGCCGCGCCGGGCCAGGACGGCGCGCAGCCGGTCGGGGTAGTCGGTGACGATCGCGTCCACGCCGTAGTCGACGAACCGCGACATCTCCTCCGGCTCGTTGACCGTCCACACCACCACCGGAAGCGCCAGCGTCTGCGCCTGGTCCACCAGCTCGGGCGTGGCGAGCCGGCGCTCGGGCGACAGCGCCGTCGCGCCGATCTTCAGGGCGCTTCCGGCGGGATCGTCGGGCGGCTCCCCGGCCAGCCACGGCGACCCCGGGACGAGCGTGCGCGGCTCCACCAGCCCGACCCGCCCGGCGGCGGGGGCGTGGCGCTGCGCGGCGGTCAGCACGCGCCAGTCGAACGCCAGCAGCCGGCTGCGGCCGGTCAGCCCGAACTCGTCCAGCACCTCCGCCACGGCGGCGGTGAAGCGCTCCACGTCGGCGTCCGACCAGCCCGGATCCGTCTTCAGCTCGACGGCGAGGACGACGCCGCAGCCGCTCAGCAGCGCGCAGGTCTCGGCCAGCGTCGGCAGCGCGGTGCCCGGCAGCGGAAGCTGCGTCAGGACGAACGGGTCGTCGTCGTCGCTCGGGCGGCGCACGCCCGCCTCCAGCGTCTTGACCTGCTCCAACGTCAGGTCGCGGACGGCCTTGCCCACATACGGGAACAGCGGGTCGCCGGGACGCACGGGCGCGGTGTCCGCCAGCGTCACGGGAGACAGCGCCTGGTCGTGGTTGAGCACGACCACGCCGTCGGCGGTGATGCCGACGTCGAACTCGATCGCGTCGACACCCAGTTCCAGCGCGTACTTGAAGCCCGCCAGGGTGTTCTCCGGACGAAGGCCTCGCGCTCCTCGATGGCCGTGGAGCTCGACGGCTCCCCCGGTGAAATGCACGCGGGGAACGCTACAGGCTCACCGCGAACGATTGGTGGCCGACCGGTGAGAAACCGGGGAACTGCTCGTCAGACGCGTGTGATTCCGCGCACCCCCGACTCGGGCGCGTCGCGCCGCGGGGCGGCGCGCCCGGCTACACGAGGGGACGCAGCGACAGCGTCTGCTCGCGGCCCGGACCCACGCCGATCGCCGAGATCTGCGCGCCCGCCAGCTCCTCGACGGCGCGCACGTACGCCTGCGCGTTGGCGGGCAGGTCGGCGAAGGTCTTGGCGCCGCTGATGTCCTCCTTCCAGCCGTCCAGGTACTCCAGGATCGGCTTGGCGTGGTGGAAGTCGGTCTGCGACGGGGGCATCTCGTCGACCCGCTCGCCGTCGATGTCGTAGGCCACGCAGACCGGGATCCGCTCCAGGCCCGACAGGACGTCCAGCTTGGTCAGGAAGTAGTCGGTGATGCCGTTGACCCGGGTGGCGTAGCGGGCGATCACCGCGTCGAACCAGCCGCAGCGGCGGTCGCGGCCGGTGGTCACGCCGTACTCGCCGCCGGTCTTGCGCAGGTACTCGCCCTGCTCGTCCAGCAGCTCGGTCGGGAAGGGCCCCGAGCCGACCCGCGTGGTGTACGCCTTGAGGATGCCGATCACCTTGGTGATCCGCGTGGGCCCGATGCCGGACCCGGCGCACGCCCCGCCCGCGGTGGGGGACGACGACGTCACGAACGGGTAGGTGCCGTGGTCGATGTCCAGCAGCGTGCCCTGGGCGCCCTCCAGCAGCACCACCTTGCCCTCGTCCAGCGCCTTGTTGAGCACCAGCGCGGTGTCGGTGACGTAGGGCCGCAGCCGCTCGCCGTACTGGACGTACTCCTCGACGATCGGGCCGGTCTCGATGCGGCGCCGGTTGTAGACCTTGGTGAGGACCTGGTTCTTCTCGCGCAGCGCCAGGTCGAGCTTCTGGGTGAGGATGTTCGGGTCGAACAGGTCCTGCACCCGGATGCCCATGCGGTTGATCTTGTCGGCGTACGCCGGGCCGATGCCGCGGCCGGTCGTGCCGATGCGGGCCTTGCCCAGGTACCGCTCGGTCACCTTGTCCAGCGCCCGGTGGTGGGGCATGATCAGGTGCGCGTTGGCGGAGATCAGCAGTCGCTCGCAGGAGACGCCGCGCTCCTTCAGGCCGTCGATCTCCGACAGCAGCACGGCAGGGTCGATCACGACTCCGTTCCCGATCACCGGGATCACGTCCGGGGACAGCACCCCCGACGGCAGCAGGTGCAGGGCGTAGCTCTCGTCGCCGATGACCACGGTGTGGCCTGCGTTGTTGCCACCCTGGTAGCGGACGACGTAGTCGACGTCCCCGCCGAGCAGGTCGGTGGCCTTGCCCTTGCCCTCGTCTCCCCACTGGGCTCCGACAAGAACGATGGCCGGCATGCCGATCTTCCCTTCCCACGACGAAGGCCCCTGATCGCAAGCGCGAAGGGGCCTCTTGCGATCGCATCGTACCCGCCCCCGGAGAGTGAGGAAAAACGCACCTCACAGCCCCTGAGACCGCGCATGCCGGCAGCGACGGCCGTGGCGGACGAGGGTCAGGAGGACAGCGCCTCGGCGGCGGCCCGGCTGCTGTCGCGCAGGAACGCGCGGCAGCGTTCCGCCTCGTCCTCCTCGCCGATGGCGGCCGCGGCGCGGCCGAGGGCGTGCAGAGCGCGCAGGAAGCCCCGGTTCCCCTCGTGCTCCCACGGGATGGGCCCGTGCCCCTTCCAGCCCGCCCGCCGCAGCTGGTCGAGGCCGCGGTGGTAGCCGGTGCGGGCGAACGCGTACGAGTCGATCACGCCGCCGCGGGCGAAGGCGCGGTCGGCGAGCTCGGCCCACACCGCCGGATAGGCGGGATGGCGGGCGGCGACCTCGAACGGGTCGACGCCGCTCTCCAGGGCCTCACGGGCTTCGGGGTTGTCCGGAAGGTACGTCGGAGGCGGATCGCCGAGCAGGTTCTTGGTCATGCGGCTCATCGTAAGTCCCCCCAGCTCGCCCATATCAACCCGCCCTCCGCGGGCGACCCCGGCCCGCTCACGGGGTCACGCGCGGCAGGGGCAGGTGGAAGCGGGCCGAGCCGTCGTGCCAGACGGGGCGCGCCGCGGGCCAGGCGGCGGCGATGGCGGCGCGGGCCTGCCTGTTCTCGAGGAGGACGTCGGCGTGGAAGACGCCGATGCGGCGGCGCCGGGCCAGGTCGGCGAGGCAGGAGACCAGGAGGCGCGCCAGGCCGCGGCGCTGCCAGGAGTCGGCGACGAGGACGGCCACGTCGGCGTGGTCGGGGCGGTCGGCCAGGCGGGTGTAGTCGGCGATGCCGATGATCTCGTCGTCGAGCAGCGCGACGATCGCCTCGCGGTCCCAGTGGTCGAGCCCGCGCAGCGCGCGGACGTAGTCGTCGGGCAGGCGCGGGGTGCCGATGAAGAAGCGGGTGTAGAGGCTGTGCCGGGAGAGGCGCTGCGAGATGCGCAGCAGGCGCTCCTCGTCCCCGACGCCGTACGGGCGGACGCGCACGTCGTCCAGGGAGGCCGGCCCGAGGGAGAGCGGGCTGAGCAGTGTCAGTTCTGTCATGCAACCTATTGGACCGCTGCAAGGTTGCGTGACGCAACTATGGGAGGCCGTGCCGCCGTGGGCTTGGACATGCCGCGGAGGGCCTGGCGGTCGGGGTTGCCGGACGGCAGCAGCCGTGCTCGCCTCCACCAGCTCCAGATCGCGCGGCGCGGACCCAGGCCGCAGGTCGTCCAGGGCTGGCGGCGGCCCGGCGGGCGCGCTCCAAGTCGGGACGGCCCACCGCGACCACGTCGCGCACGGCCGGGCGGCGGGCCGGCACCGCGGCGACCTCGCGTCTCCCCGCCGGTGTTGATCACGTCGTCGGCGCGGCGGCTACGGGAGGCGGGGCTGGCTGCACCCGGGCCGCCTTCGCGCGGACAGGGCGCCGACGAGGTCAGGCGCCCGGGCCGGGGCGGGCCTCGACGTCGTTCGGGCCGAGCGGGGCGCCGCAGGAGTCGCAGACGAAACGGTCGGTCAGCGCGCCGTCGCAGCCGCGGTGGGCGACCACGACCGGCGGGCCCTTGGGGGCGTAGTGCCGGTCGCCCCACAGCAGCAGGCTCATGACCGCGGGCCACAGCTCGACGCCCTTGCGGGTCAGCCGGTACTCGTAGCGGTCGGGGCGCTCCTGGTAGCGGACGCGGCGGAACAGGCCCTCGTCGCACAGCCGGGTGAGCCGGTCGGTGAGCACGTTGCGGGCGATGCCGAGGGCCTCCTGGAAGTCGTCGAAGCGGCGCACGCCCTCGAACGCGCTGCGCAGGATCAGCAGCGTCCAGCGGTCCCCCACGACCTCCAGGGCGCGGGCCACCGAGCAGTTCTGCGACTCGTACGTGCGGGGCAGCACGCTTCCAGAGTAAGCGGTTGTCTCACGCAACGGACCCCCGGACCAGGCGGGGCCCGGGGGTCCGCGCGAACGCCTCCGACGCTTACTTGATCTTCTTGCCGGCCGACATCAGGTGCTCGCAGGCCTCGACGACCCGCTTGGCCATGCTCTCCTCGGCGAGCTTGCCGTAGGAGCGCGGGTCGTACTTCTTCTTGTTGCCGACCTCGCCGTCCACCTTGAGCACGCCGTCGTAGTTGGTGAACATGTGCGCGGCGATCGGGCGGGTGAAGGCGTACTGGGTGTCGGTGTCGATGTTCATCTTGACCACGCCGTACGACACCGCCTGCCGGATCTCCTCCAGGCTGGAGCCGGACCCGCCGTGGAACACCAGGTCGAACGGGCGCTCCTTGCCGTACTTGGCGCCGACCGCGTCCTGGATCTCCTTCAGCACCTCCGGACGCAGCTTGACGTGCCCGGGCTTGTAGACGCCGTGCACGTTGCCGAACGTGGCGGCCAGCAGGTAGCGGCCCTTCTCGCCCAGCCCGACCGCCTCGGCGGTGGCCAGGGCGTCCTCGGGCGTGGTGTAGAGCTTCTCGTTGATCTCGCCGACGATGCCGTCCTCCTCGCCGCCGACGACCCCGATCTCCATCTCCATGATCACGCGGGCCTTGGCGCACTCCTCGACCAGCTCGGCGGCGATGGCCAGGTTCTCGTCCAGGGGGACGGCCGACCCGTCCCACATGTGCGACTGGAACAGCGGCTCCTCGCCCCGCGCCACCCGCTCCTGGGAGATCTTGACCAGCGGACGCATGAAGCCGTCCAGCTTCTCCTTGGGGCAGTGGTCGGTGTGCAGGGCGATGTTGACCGGGTACTTGGCCGCGACGACCCGGGCGTACTCGGCCAGCGCGGTGGCGCCGACGACCATGTCCTTGACGGTGGAGCCGGACAGGTACTCGGCGCCGCCGGTCGACACCTGGATGATCCCGTCGCTCTCCGCCTCGGCGAAGCCGCGCAGCGCCGCGTTCAGCGTCTGACTGGAGGTCACGTTGATCGCGGGGTAGGCGAAACCGCCCTGCTTGGCACGGTCGAGCATCTCCGCGTAGACCTCGGGGGTCGCGATGGGCATGGTGAGCGTCCTTTCTTACGCGATGGTGCCGCCGGGCATCCGGCCGTGTTGACCGCGTCGCAGGTCAGGCAGCCCCTGGAACGGAAAGGCCGGGCGTGGCGCGTCGGCCGCCGCGTCGAGGCCCCGCCCGGTCCGCGGACGGCCGCGCCACAGCTGCCAGTATCTCGAATTCTCCCGGCCGGGCCACCAGCGGCCCCCGCGGAATGTCACCGGCCCCGGCCGCCCCCCTCCGGCCCGGGCGCAGCGGCGTGAGCTGCGGGAACATCGACGCCGCCGGGACCGGATGAACCGGGGATCCGCCGGGGCGGCCGGTAGTCTCGCGTTGTGGACCTGGCGCTCATCTCCTCGGACATCACCGAGTGGCTGCACCCGACCGCGTGGCTGCACCTGTTCGGCACCTTCGCCACGATCGGCGTGATCGCCATCATCTTCGCCGAGACCGGACTGCTCGTCGGCTGCCTGCTGCCGGGCGACTCGCTGCTGTTCACGGCGGGCGTCCTCACCGTGGTCACGGAGATCGACGGGCAGCGGTTCCAGCCGCTGTCGCTGCCCTGGCTGCTGGTCGGCGGGCCGATCGCCGCGATCGCCGGCGCCCAGCTCGGGCACTGGCTCGGCGCCAGGTACGGGCGCCGGCTGTTCGACCGCCCGGACTCGCGGCTGTTCCGCCGGGAATGGGTGGAGAAGGCCGAGTACTACTTCAACCGGTTCGGCCCGGCCCGGGCGGTGGTGCTGGCGCGGTTCGTCCCCATCGTGCGGACCTTCCTCAACCCGCTCGCCGGGATGCTCGCCATGCCGCCCGGCCGGTTCCTGGTCTTCAACGCCCTCGGCGCGGTCGTGTGGACCGACAGCCTGTTCCTCGCGGGCCACTACCTCGGCACGAGCGTCCCGGACATCGAGCGCTACATCCTGCCGGGCGTGGCGGTCATCCTGGTGCTGTCGCTCATCCCGATCGTCCATGAGGTCATGAAGGGACGCAGGACGCGGCACGACGGAACGAATAAGAATGACTCTGAAGAGTCACGTCCGTCGCTCAGCAGCGACACTTATCGCTAACCTCCCCATGTGGGACGTCATCGGTCGGACCCTCGGGGTCTCGCGCGCATACTGATCGCGGCCGTGGCCGTGATGCTGGCATTAGCGCTTCTCGTCATCGGTGGGATCGCGCTGGTGAACGCGCTGACATCGGAGCCCGAGGGCGCACCCCCGGGAGCGGCCGAAACCGCCGACGCCGAGGACCCGCTCGGCTCCGCGGACGCCACCCCCACGCGCAGCCGCACCGCGCAGTCCGCCACGGCCACCCCCCTGGTCATCCGAGTGGTCGGAGCGCCCACTCGGGTGGTGGTGACCGTGGCCGGCACCGGCGAGGTGCTGCAGCAGGGCGTGCTGAACACCGGGGAGGCGCGCCAGTACGACAAGGCGCCTTTGCAGGTGGTCGCCGCGGACGGCGGTTCGGTCGAGGTGCTCATCTACGGTCGGCAGCAGCCCCGCGCACCCGCCGGGGAGCGCAAGAGCTGGTTCGTGCCCGCCAAGGGCAGCCGTCAAGGGTGAGCGGGCATCCGCCCGGTGCGCCCCCGCCACGGCGGGGGCGCACCGGTGCGTGCGCCGTCAGACACGCCACGGTGCCCGCGGCGCCGCGCCGCGGGCACCGTTCGACGCATGCCCTTCTGCGGACGCCCCTGAGCGCCCCGCGCCGGGCCGGTCAGGACACGCCCAGATCGGCGAGCGTGAAGGGGTGGCGGTACTCCAGCCCCTCGGCGGCGATGTTCTGCGCGGCGCCGCGTTCCACGATCGTGGCGACCGCGACGACCTCGGCGCCCGCCTCCCGCAGCGCCCGCACGGCCGTCAGCACCGAGGAGCCGGTCGTGGAGGTGTCCTCGACGGCGAGCACGCGGCGGCCCGCCACGTCCGGGCCCTCGATGCGGCGCTGCAGACCGTGCGCCTTGCCCTCCTTGCGGACCACGAACGCGTCCAGGGCGCGGCCGCGGGCGGCCGCGGCGTGCAGCATGGCCGTGGCCACCGGGTCGGCGCCGAGCGTGAGCCCGCCGACGGCGTCGTAGTCCAGGTCGGCCGTCACGTCCAGCATCACGCGGCCGACCAGCGGCGCCACCTCGCCGGACAGGGTGATCCGCCGCAGGTCGACGTACCAGGACGCGCGCCGCCCGGACGACAGCACGAAGTCGCCGTGCACCACGGCCCGCGCTTTGATCTCTTTCAGCAGGTCATCGCGATCGCTCACAGCCCCCCACCCTATTCGTGCCGCTCCGCCCCCTCATGACCGCGCCGTCCCATGTAGCGTGGCGGGAAAGCGCCTCGGGGCGGTAGGAGGTGGAGGCAATGACGCCCGGGACCATCGTGCTGTTGCACACCCCGCACGCCACCGCCGACATGTGGGGGGACCTGCCCGAGGCGCTGCGCTCGCACGGGCTGGACGTGGTCGCGCCCGACGTCCAGGGCGAGGACGGGACGCGGTACGTGGCGCGCGCGTCGCTCATCATCGCCGCGACGGCGCCGACCGCGCCGCTGGTGCTGGTCGGGCACGGCGCGGCGGGTCCGCTGCTCCCGGGCGTGGCGCTCGCGCAGCGCGCCGCGCACCGCAAGATCGGCGCGTACGTCTTCGTCGACGCCGACCTGCCGCGTCCCCTCACGGACGGCCACGGCCTGCCGATGCCGCCCGACTGGCCCGAGGCGCCGTGCGGCTACCTGCGCACCCGCTCGGCGCGCGACGAGCACGACCGGGCGGCGCGCGAGGCGCGGCTGCGCGGCTGGCCCGTCGTGGAGCAGACGCCGCCGACGGACGTCGCCCAGGCGTTCACCCAGCTGATCGCCGCCCTGTGACGGCGGGACGGCGTCAGGTGCCGTTCTTCAGCAGGTCGTCGAGGAGGGCGTCGTAGTCGTCCTCGGCGCGGCCGAGGTCGACCCGGGCCCGGTAGCGCAGCCGCAGCAGGGCCTCCAGGCTGTCCTCGGCGAGGGCCACGTCCTCGGGGCCGGGCTCGTCGGACGCGGCGGGCCGGTCGGGGGCGTCGCCGGCGCCGACCGCCTTCCCCGCGGTCGCCGCCTCCGACCCCGCGCCCATGCCGGTGCCCACCGCGCTGTCGCGCAGCGCCAGCACCACGTCGGCGCCCGCGGTGGCCCACTCGTGCGCCCCGGCCGCGTCCCCGTGGGCGTACAGGACCTCCGCGACCGCCCGGTACACCTCGGGGTCGCGCGGTTCGTCCGCGCGGATCTCCTCGACCAGCGTGCGCGCCTCGTCGGCGCGGCCCAGCTCGAACAGCGCGTCGGCCAGGTAGGCGCGGGGGTCGCCGTAGGCCTCCCCGCCGTCCTCGATGGCCTTGCGGTACAGCTCCGCGGCCTTGTCGTGACGGCCCGCGTGCTGCCACTGCTCTCCCGCCCGCAGCAGCACCTTGGCGCGTGACACGCCGCCGGAGACCGTCTCGGCGAGCTCCGAGAGCCGCAGCGCCGCGGCGACGTGGTCGCCCGTGCGCAGGGTGTCGAACTCCAGGTCGTCGAGATCGTCTTCCGTCACATGGGTCACGCCTCAACGCTACCCGTCGCTCGGCGAACGAAGCGGGTGAATCGAGATGATCGTGAATTACCTACGCGTTCAGGCGACGACTCCGCCGATCGGACCGGACGCCCGCGCCGCGCCGCCCGCCGCGTCGGCGCCGGAGCGGCTCAGCGGCGGGAGCGTTCGAGGGCGTCCCAGAAGCCGCGGCGCAGCGCGTGCCGCACCTCGTCGTGCAGCAGGAAGTCGATCGGCAGCGAGGAGCCCTGCAGCAGGCGGGCCTCCAGGTCGGACGGCATCCGCGGCTTGCGGGCCAGCACGGCCTCCAGCCACAGCGCGGGCGCGTCCCGGGCGACGGACTCGCCGAAGTCCTGCCCCTCCTGGTGGGCGGCCTTGACCGCGTCGGCCAGCGTGGGCGTGTTCTTCTGGGCCGGCACCGGCGCGAGCTGCTGCGGGCCGGTGTACGGCCCGACCGGCTGCCCGGTCGCGGCGGACGGGCTGAACTGCGAGCCGGCGGTGCTCTGCGGCGCGGTGGTCTGCGCGGCCGGAGCGGGCTGCAGCGGCCCGGTGGTGGAGGACGACTGCGGCGGCGCGCCCGCGCCGGGCCCCGAGGCCGGCCCCGGGGTGTAGCCGCCCGTCCCCGACCCGAGGTCGGCGTTGGAGCCCAGGTTCGGCGCGCCGGACGTCCCGAGACCGGAGCCCGAGCCGATCCCGGCGGAGGAGCCGAGCCCGGAGGGCGAGCCGACGCCGGAGCCGAGCGACCCCGGGCCCGAGCCGAGCGCCGGACGCGGGGCCGTGTCGGAGGACCCGGGCTTGGCGGCGCCGACGCCCGCCCCGGCTCCCGACCCGAGGCCCGACGGCAGGCCGGACGGCGACGCGCCGCCCGCGCCCAGCCCGGACGTCGAACCGACGCCGCCGCCGATGCCGTAGGCGCCCGTCGATCCCCCGCCGGACCCGGACGACGGCCCCGACGACCCGGAGGACCCGGACGACGTCGACGAGCCCGCCGACGAGCCCGACGAGCCCGTCGACGAGCCGGACAGCTGCGGCGGACCGGTCAGCGGCGTCGACGGCGGCGGGCCTCCGGGCGAGACGCTCTGCAGCGGCCCGAGCGCGCCGCCCGCGCCCGATCCGCTGCCGTGCCCGTTGGACAGCGGCCCGGCGGGCAGGCCCGACGAGCCCGTGGACGACTCCACGCCCGCCAGCAGGTTGACGTAGGGGCGCAGCTGCCCGGCGCCGAGCTCGATGAGGTCGTCGCACTCCTGACGCAGCACCCGCGAAATGGTCCAGTTGCCGTCGACCGCCACGTGCACGACGGTCACGCGGACGCCGAGGTCCTGCGCGTCCGCCACCACCTGGGCCAGGTCCTCGTCGCCGCTGACGATCACCGCGTCGGCCAGCGCGCCGTTGCGCGCCAGCGTCATCAGGTCGCGGTGGATCTCGGTGTCGACGCCCTCGCGGCGGCCGGGGCGGATGCGGCCGAGACGCAGCTTGAGCCCGGGCAGGTCGGCCAGCGCCTCGTGCTCGGGGGAGCGGCGGCCCTCGACCGTCGCCTCGTACCAGTAGCAGCGCAGCAGCGGCAGGCCCGTCCGCTCGCGGGCCAGCTCGCCCAGCAGCTGCAGCAGGCCGCCGAAGTCCCAGGAAACGGTTTCCCTATGGCGTGTGCCGTGCACCGCCATGGCGCCGTCCGCCAGCAGATAGCCGGCGTCCACGAACAGCGCGCAGCGATCCATGCGGCACCGCCTTTCCTCAACACGGGACCTCTCCGGGAACCCACTCCGCTGTCAGGTTCTCGGGGGGCGGCCATCTCGGGCGGCCCGCCTTCCTGCTCTGCGGGACGTGAGTCGGCGAAGAAGAACCCGGCGCCTATAGCGTAGTGAAAGCCGCTGGCCACGTAAGCCCATACGGCGATTCGCCACTCTTTCATGACAGGTGGACGCGCGCGAGTCCACGAGGCGGCGAATCCGGCGGGTCGGCCGCCCCACCCTGGTTCCGAGGACTGTCAGCGCGGGACGCTACCAGCCGTTCCGGTCTGTCCATAATGCTTCCGCATGATCTTTACGCGCGGAGTCGGCTTCGCGGTTCAGTCGTGAAGCCTCGGTAACCCGGGCTTAACCGCGCGTGGTCGCGACGGTCACGACTCCCGGAAGGCAGGCGTCCCGGCCGGCGTGGAAGGTCAGCGTTCGGTAATTGCGTGGAAACGCCGAGAAGTCATCGACGTCCACCCCGAAGGAAAGCCCGGGGCCGACGGCGCCGCGCGCGGAGCCGTCGAAAACGTTGCCGGGGTCGCGGTCGCCCGCGGCGGGCACCAGCGGCCGCCCGTCCAGCAGCAGCCGGTCGCCGGACAGGTCGGCGTCGCCCTCCCAGACCACCGCGCCGACACGGCCGGGCCGCCCCGCGGCGAGCAGGCCGCCCACCGGCGCGTCGAGCCGCCGCCGCGCGTCGAGCACCGGCGCCCGCCGGGCCCGCACCGCGTCGAGCACCATGGCCTGCCGGTGCGGCGCGTCGGGGGACGCGACGACCACGACCAGCGCCCAGCCCGCGTACCGGCCCGCGCCGGTGCGCAGCGGCGGGTCCGCGCACCACCACACGCCGCCGCCGTGCCGCCGCACCAGCGCGGTCACGTCGGCGAACGCCTGGTAGACCGGGCCGACGGGCAGCCGCCCGCGGCTCACCTCGGCGGCGCGGACCGTCCGGTACGACGTGCCGGGCGGCCGCAGCTTCACGGTGACGGGGCCGCGGGGGCGCGCCGTGCCCGACCAGTACAGCCCCGCCCACAGGACGGTCGACTTCTCCGGCAGCCGCACGCGGGCGGCGCTGGATGCTCTCGTCGCGGCCGCGCGGTCTTGGTCGAGCGGGCGCATCCGCCACCAGTCGTTGTCGCGCCTGTGCCCCGTGCGGCGCAGCGTGCGTCGGCAGTCGGGACGGCTCATGTCGCAGGTCAGCAGCGCGTTGCCCGCGTGGACGGTGTGCAGGCGGCCGTCCGCGGCGAAGCGGGCGGGCAGTCCCGCTCGCGTCACGCCGTGCGGTGCGCGGGCCGCGCCGAGGCGCATCCCGCCCGAGGACACCGTGACCGTCGGCGCCGCGCCGTACGGCGCCGACGCGGCCACATATACGCGGAGGTATGCGGACACGGCGGCGCCCGGCGGCAGCGGCGCGCGCGTGCATCGCACCCGGGCGGCGCGCCCCGGCGTCCGGCCCCTGCGCGGGCGGCACCGCCAGCCGTCACCCGATGAACGCGCCGCGGTGGACCGCGCCGCGCGGCGTCCCGTCGCGCCGCCCGCGTACGCCACACCGGGCGGCAGATCGACGTCCGCGACCAAGGCGCCGGTGAGGCTCGCGCCGTCATTGCGGACCGAAAACGCCACGATGCCGCGTTCATCGCGCAGCAACGCGCCGACCACGCCGATGCGCGTCACCAGCCGTTCCCCAGGAGGCCGCGGCCGCACTGCGGGAGGATTCGGCGCGGGCGACGGCCTCACCACGGATCCTGCGCGGCCCGCCCGCGGTGGGCCCCCGACCGGCGCAGTGACCGGGGACGACGGCGCGGCCTCGGACGCCGGCAGGTCGGCGGGCGGCGTCGGACTCGGCGCGGGGCGGGGCGGGCCGCCCGGAGATTCGTGCGCCGGCCGGATCGACTCGTCCCCCGACACCAGGATCAGACCGAGGACCACCGCCGCCGCCAGCGCCGCGGCCGCGCCGCCGAGCACCTGTTGACGTCTCGTCGGCCGCTGCGGGAAGCCGAACACGCCGCCGCCCTGCGCGGCGCCCGTGTAGGCGCCGGCCGCCGCGCCCAGCACCAGCGGGCCGACGACCTCGCGCAGCGCCGAGCCCACGGCGGCCAGCTCGGCGGCGACCGCCGCGCAGCGTTCGCAGCCGTCGAGGTGGCGTCGGACGGCACGCGACTCGCGCCTGGACGAGCCGCCGCGCACGTGCGCGCCCAGCTTCCCCAGCACCGCACGGCACTCCTCAGCCGGCCGGGACGCGGCGGCACCCGCACCCGAGGGGGAGGCGTCCATGTCCTCCGCGGGCAGGTGCAACCGCAGGTACGCCTGCCGCAGTCCCTCGCGCGCCCGGTGCGCCAGCGCCGCCGCGCCGTCGGGAGTGAGGCCGAGCAGCGGCGCCACCTCCGCGGGTTCGGCGCCCTCGACCTCCGTGTGCCACAGCACCGTCCGCCAGCGCTCGGGCAGCGACCGGAAGGCGCGCGCGACCATCGAGCGCTCCAGCCCCTCCAGCGCCGGGTCGGCGAACGGGGCGCCCGGGTCGTCCTCCTCGCTCCGGTCGGTCGGCCGTCGCTCGCTCCGGCGCCGGTCGTCGACGGTGCGGCGGACCGCGGTGAGCAGGTACGGCCGGAACTCCGCGCGGGGTCCGCCACCGCGGCGCAGCGCGTCCAGCACCTTGGCGAACGCCTCCCGCACCACGTCCTCGGCGGCGCCGGCGCCGGTCAGGTGCCGCGCCAGCGTCCGCGCCGCTGCCGCATGCCGCTCGTACAGCGTCGCGGAGGCCGATGAGTCCCCGGCGCGGACGCGCGAGATCAGTGCCGCGTCGCTCGACTCCTCCGCGGTCGGGTCCGGCGACGCGGCGTCGCTCACGAAGACCTCCCAGCCCGTCGAGGCGATCCCCTTGCCGGGGGAGCGCCGTCCATCGACCACTCTTTGTAACTCTACTGACACGCTACGTCGCGGAAAAGGATTCTGCAAAGCGCGTCATGACCGAACGGATTCGCGGTCTTGAACCTGTGAGGACGCAGCCGCGGGCCGGTCCCGCGGCGAACGGTGGCCGGAAGGAGCGGCCTCGGCGGACCCGGGCGGCGGGCTCACCGGCGGCCGCGCGGTCCGTCATCGAGGCACGGGTGTTCCGTGAATGCCTCGAGCGGTGCAACGCGCCGGGAGGGGCGCGCCGTCATATGAGCGTGCGGACGCCGTCAGCGTCGGCAGCCCCGACGAGGGGGCGGGGCAGGCGCCGATGGCCCGGACGGGGCGTCCGTTCCGCTGGAGCGGGCGGAACGGACGCTCCTTCTGCACTCGCAGGTCAGCCCGTGACCAGCCGGACGCTGTGCAGCTCCAACAGCTCGGTCGCGGTGCGCGGCGTGCGCCAGCGCACTCGGCAGTCCCGGCCGGACAGCTCCACCGTCGCGATCGCGTTGGAGAACCACGGCCCGTCGGTGATGCGCCACCGCAGCGGCGGCGGCGCCACCCCGGCCAGCCGCCGGAGCAGCCGGAACGGCGGAGCCGTGGCCCGCAAGCAGGCGATCTTGTTGGCCCACCGGAACCGGCCCGCCAGCGGATTGCGGAACGGCGAGCACACGATCTGCGCGATCGCCGACTGCGTGTCGTCCGGGACGGTGACCCGCGCGAGGTAGGAGTAGTGGATGTCGCCGGACAGGAACGCGATGCTCGCCGGGGCGGCGCCGCGTTCGCCGCGCGCCACCGCGAGCACGTCCTCGGCCACCGCCCGGAACGACGCGTCGAACGCGGCCCAGTGCTCCAGGTCGGCGGCCTGCCGCATCGTCTCGGCGAACCGGGCGGCGCGCTTCCCCCAGGCGCCGTCCGCCACCGCCTCGTTCCACGCCTCGGCGTTGTGGATCGTCGACGGCAGCAGGTACGGCAGGGAGCTGGCGATGAGCAGGTGGTCGCGGCCGCCCCGGCACTGCTCGTCCAGCCAGCGGAACTCCTCGTCGTCGAGCATCGCGCGGCGCTCGGGCGTCAGCAGCCGGGAGCAGCGGCTGTCCACGACGATGAGGCGGGTGCCGCCCCAGTCCCGCACGTAGCTCCACCGCGTGGACGACGGCTCGCGGTCGGCCCGCTCGGCGAACTCGTCCAGCACCTTCGCGCCGTCGCCGTGGTCCTCGGACGCCGCGCGCACCGCCTTGTACACCGGATCGGCCGCGCGCTCGGCCGGCGACAGGTTCCCGAGGTGCTGGTAGATCCAGTAGGAGCCGATGCCGCCGACGATGCGCTCCCGCCACCACGGCTGCGCCTGCATGCGCCGACGCCAGGCGTAGGAGGTGTTCCAGTCGTCGCGGACGTCGTGGTCGTCGAAGACGGTGAACGTGGGGACGGTCGACAGCAGCCAGCGCACGGCCGCGTCCTCGCGCCAGGCCAGCCGGTACAGGTAGGTGTACTCCTCGAAGTCGGCCAGCTCGTCGCGGGGTTCCCCGTCGGGGCCGCGGCGTCGCGCGATGAACGCGCGCATCTCGTCACTGAGCTCGTCGGCGTACACCTGGTCGCCGATCATCAGCAGCGCGTCCGGCCGCTCGCCGCCGCGCGCCACCGTGTGGGCGTAGGCCGCGAGCGCGTCCAGTCCATGCCGGTTCGTCCGGTCGGGCGCGCGGCGGCAGGAACCGAACGCGATCTTCAGCGTGTCGCCCGGGCCGGGCGCCGGCGTGCGGATCGTGCTCGGGGGAAAGGACGACCCCTCCTCGGGCCAGACCCGCTCGCCGTCGATCAGCACTTCGTACGGCACCTCGGAGCCGGGCTCCAGGCCGTCGACGTCGACCAGGGCGTAGTGGTGCCCGTGCACGGTGAACGTCTGCGCCGAGGCGTCCACACCGTGCCCCCCGGCGACGACGCGCACCTCGCAGGGGCGATCGGTTTCGACCCAGACGGTGGCGGTGCGCTCTTCCACGTGCCTGAGCAAGGGCCCGAGTACCAAAGCGGTCATACACGGCTCTCTATCGGACGCGGAACGGCCGTGTCCATCGCTTCGCCGGTTCGCGGCTCCGGTCTCCGGGCCCGTGCCCAGTTCGTCATTCAGCGTTCACCGCGACGACGCTGTAGGGAGTGGTCGGGGTCGAAGTGGTGGTGAAGCGCGCGTTGGGCAGGTAACAGGCGTTGACCTCGAGAAGCTTTTGCGCGGGGGCGTCCTAGCGGAGAGGTGTCGAACTGTCAGGCGGTCGCCGCTGGGGTGTGCAACGGCCATGGAGTCGCACCGTCGTCGCCGCAACGGGATCCGTCGCGGATCCCGTCAGCCTTCGCTGAGGAAGCCCGCCCCGAGAGAGCCGGAAATCCGGTCGTTCTTCTTGTCGCCCTTCTTCGGCTCGAATCGCAGGACGGCGCCCGTCTCGTCGAGCCGCGTCACCGTGATCTTCGGGCCGTAGGCGAGCGAGAACATTCCGGTTCCCCGGTGGTAGGCGCGCGTGAGCTGGCCGTTCGTCCTGAGGACGACGTAGTTCATCTTGTTCGGCGGCACGTGGGTGACGTACAGCTTGTGGATGCCGAACTTGTCCGCCAGCGGAATGTCGGCGGTCTTCCCCCGGACGACGATCTCGCAGTCGCCCTTCTTGCACGCTTTCACGTCGGTGCCGTTCGCGGCGGTGAGCGAGGGGCTCGGGGTCGGACTCTTCGGGGCGGAGGTCGTGGTCTTCGCCGCGGCGGGGCGCTCAGGGGACGACGAGGAGCAGCCGGGCGCCAGGAGGAGCGGGACGAGCAGCGGGGCCGCACGCCTGACGGCGTTGATGTGACGCATAGTACGCCTTCATAGCAGAACGTATAACCGGCCGGGAAGTCAAAAAAACGCGCGGAAAACGACAGAGGACGCGTCAGGGGTTCTCGATGGGACCGCCGTTGTGCAGCGCCGCGATCGTCCACCGCGCGAGCTCGGCGGCGTCGTCGCGCAACCGCTGGAGGGGCGGCGTCTCACCGGATTTCCCGTAACGGACTTCGACCAGGAGATTGGCGGAGCGGGCCACGATGACGGCGCGCAGGGAATCGTCGCCGCGGGTGTCGTAACCGAACGCCTCCTCGCCGACGCCGTGGACGGACCTGGTGGATTCCTCCGCCTCCCGGCGGAGCATGGCGAAGTCGCCCCGCGCCGCGCCGAAGGCGTCTTCCGAAGGACGCGCCTTGACCGCGATCGCCCTGATCATCGCGGAGAAACCCGTGTCCATGTCGTCCTTCTCGTACCACCGGCAGGCGTTCGAACCGGTCGGATGCCGGGCGAAGTAGTCGCTCATGAAATTGGTCTCGAACGACGACGCGCGCGGCGTCGGAACGAACCGGCTCATCTGCTCGACGCTGAACAGCCCGCACATCGACGGGATCGCCGTGACCGGCGTCGGACGGGTCTGCGGCGACGCGGCGACGGGGGACCGCCGGTCGTCGGTCAGGACGGGCACGACCACCGGAGCCGCCAAGGCGCACACGCCGAGGGCCACGGCCAGCGCGATAGTGCGGCGGCGACCGCGTCGCGGCCGGGACTCGCCAGAACGGCCCTCCGCCTCCTCGGGACGAGGAAGGGCGTCACCCGCGGTGACAGCGGCCAGCTCCCGGCGCACCTCTTCAACGGTGGGCCGGCCCTCCGGATCCTTGGTGAGCAGCCGCAGCAGTACTGGGGCGAGCGGGCCCGCGCGCTGAGGCGGCTGCGGCTCCTCGGTGAGGATCGAACCGAGCACGCCCATGGACGACCTGCGACCGAACGGCGGCTGCCCCTCCACCAGCGCGTACAGCGTCGCCCCGAGCGACCACAGGTCGGACGCGGAACCGCCGGACTCGCCGCGGACCCGCTCAGGCGCCATGTAGGCGGGCGAACCGACCAATGCCCCCGGGCGGGTCAGAGCGGGGTCGCCCGCGAGCCACGCGATGCCGAAATCGGTGAGGACCGCGCGTCCGTCCTCGCGCAGGAAGATGTTGGCGGGCTTCACGTCGCGGTGCACCACCCCGCGTTCGTGCGCCAGTTCCAGGGCGTCGAGCACCTGGCCCCCGATGGCGGCGGCCCGTTCGGGCGCCAGCGGCCCCTCCTCCTCGACGATCTTGTCCAGCGACCGGCCGGACAGCAGCTCCATCACGATCCACGGGCGCTCCTCGGCATGCACCACGTCGTGCACGGTGACGATGCCCGGGTGCCTCAACACCGCGGTGGCGCGGGCCTCCCGCAGGGCCCGCCGGACCGCCTTCTCCCGCCGCGCCGGGTCCCCCTTGTCCCGCAGCACCAGCTCCTTGACCGCGACGTCACGCCGCAGCGCCTCGTCCCGCGCCCGCCAGACCGTGCCCATGGCGCCCCGGCCGATCTCCTCGACCAGCCGGTACCGCCCGGCGAGCATGTCGCCGCGTCCGGTCACGACGGGCGCCCCCGGCGCGCGATCGCCGCGGCGATCATCGAGGCGGCGCGGCGCGCCCCCTCCTCCGGGGCGACCGGTCCGTCCCGCCGGGCCTGGAACGTGACCTCCACCATGACGTCGTCCTTCCGCATGAGAACGGTGACCATGTCGATCGGATGGGACGTTCCGCGGTAGCCGTGCACGACCGCCTCGTCGCCCACGCCCGTGACGACCCTCGGCTCCGTGGAGACCGCCTTCATCTTGTCGACGCCGGCGTCCTCCCACGTCAAGGTGATCGGTGAGCCGCCCCCGGTGAACCCGGAGATCATCTCGTTGCGCCGGACGGCCATCCGCTTGCGCGCCGCGTCCGCCGATTCGGCCTGCCGCGGCACGTACACGACGATCTCGGCCGGGACGTCCCGGGCCAGCCACGAGCACTGACCCTTGAGGGGAGTGTCGGGACGGCGGACCGCGCCGGCGGCCAGGCTCCGCGCCTCCGCGTCGGTCAGCAGGGAACAGGCGGTGAGCGGCGCCGACTTCGGCGCCGCCCGGGGAGTCGCCGGGACGCCGCCCGGCCGGTCCGCCCCGTCGACCAGTATGGGCGCGGCCACCGCCAGGGCGACCGCGCCGACCAGCGCCGGCCCGCCGATCCGGACCGCGCGGCGGACTCGCGACGGCCCCGGCCGGCTCAGCCCGGAACGGCCGCCCGCCGCCACCCGCCGCAGCGCCGCCATCGCCTCCTCCGTGCCGATCCGGGCGGCGGGGTCCTTGACGAGCAGATGCCCGAGCACGGGGCCGAGGGGACCCGAACGCCGGGGGCGCGGCGCGTCCTCCGTCAGGACGGCGCCGAGCGAGGCCACGGTCTCGTCCCGGTCGAACGGCCCCCGCCCCTCGACGGCGGCGTACAGGGTCGCGCCCAGCGACCAGAGGTCGGACGGCGGGCCGTACGGCTCGTCGCGCAGCCGCTCCGGCGCGATGAACCCGGCCGAACCGACCAGCGCGCCCGTCCTCGTCAGCGCAGGATCGCCGTCCATCACGACGAGCCCGAAATCGGTCAGGACGACGCGCCCGTCGGCCGCCAGCAGCACGTTCGACGGTTTGACGTCCCGGTGCAGCAGGCCCCGTTCATGGACGCAGGCCAGCGCCTCCAGCAGACGCAGCCCGATCTCCGCGACCCGGCGCGGCGGCAGCGGACCGTCCGCCTCGATCACCTGGGCGAGGGACCGGCCGTCCACCAGCTCCATGACGATCCACGGGTCGCCGTCCACCTGCACCACGTCGTGGACGGTGATGACCCCGGGATGCTCGAGCATCGCCAGCGCCCGCGCCTCGCGCCAGGCCCGCTCCCGCAGCACGGCGTGCTCGTCGGGCGGCACGTCCTCGGGCGGCTCCAGCTGCTTGACGGCGACGTCCCGTCCCAGCACCTCGTCGCGCGCCCGCCAGACCGTGCCCATGCCGCCCTCGCCCAGGGGAGCCAGCAGCCGGTACCGGTCGGCGACACGACGATCGGTCATCTTGCTCCGGGCGACGGTACGGCAGGGGGTGAGGGCCACATTACAGCGCGTTCCGCCCCGGGCTCCCAGGTAGACGGAACGTTCTATACGCTTCAGGGATGAACCACGCGAAACGGCGCCTGCCCCCGGCGCGCGAACGCATCCTGCAGGCGGCGGACCGGCTCTTCTACGCCGACGGCATCAACACGACCGGCGTCGACGCCGTGATCGAGGCCGCCGGGGTCGCGCGGATGACGTTCTACAAGCACTTCAAGGGCAAGGACAGGCTGATCCTGGCCTACCTGAACGGCCGCGAGGTGCGCTGGCAGGCGCTCCTGGACCGCTGCATCCAGGACGCCGGAGACGACCCGCGCGCCCGCCTCCTCGCCGTCTTCGACGCGCTCAAGGAATGGGCGTCGTCGCAGAGCCGGTACCGCGGCTGCTCCTTCGTCAACGCCATGGCGGAACTCGCCGAGCCCGACCACCCGGCCCGCACGCTGGTCACGTCGTACAAACGCGCGCTGCGCGACCGCGTCTTCGAACTTGCCCAGGCCACGGGCACAGCCGACCCGGAACTCCTCACCGACCAGCTCCTACTCCTCTACGAGGGCGCCATCACCAACCGCACCTTCGGCCACGTCACGGACGCCATAGAAAAGGCCCGCACAACCGCCCGCCACCTCATCGCCATGGCCTGACAACACACCCCGCCGCCGCCTCTACGAAGCCCCAGCGCGTGCGGCTTCGTCCGCCAATCGGTGATCCATGGCCGAAGCCCCGCGGCGACCCGACCCGCCGCGCGGGGATCGCACATGTCCAACTGACACTCTCGAGCAACCTGCGCCATCGCCCGGCTCGGACGTGGCGCTGGTCGACGAGGCTGCGACATCGTCTGACCTTCGAGGCGAGTCCCATCACGACCGATGGCCGCCCGCGGTTCGCCGCGTTCCACGGCGGAAGCTGGCGATCATCAGGCGGCCTGCACAAGAAGGACGCCGCTTCGCCGATGGCGCCGCGCCTGGCATGACGAGCCGGTTGCCCTGATGTATCTCCGGGCAGACAAAAGCGGACTTCGAGGCGTCACTCGCCGAACACAACGTCAAAGATTGCACTACTCAAGGTGCAAAAATGTGGCCCGATTCTCATTGATGCCGCCATTTGTGAGAGCAGGTGCCGCCTTGACGGAGCGAACGCGGCATCGACCGTGCTGCCGTCGCACCGCGTCAGCTCACCGTGTTCTTGGGATCGGCCACGTGCCTCCGTGCCGCGGCCAACAGTGTCACGTTGCAGTGCGGTTGTCTGTACCGATATGTGGTGCATTGCGGTTGTTCGGGAAAAACAATCAATATGATCAGCTGTGGGGCGTTAGTCTTAGCGACTACGTGATCAAAGAACACGTGACGTGGCGGACAAGTCGGGCGGCTGGTGTCCGGCGCGCCGAGCCGGCGGTGGGCGGTGACGGGGCTCGCATGCCGGAGACGGCGCGCCCCAGCTGTTCAGTCCGGCGCGACGGTGCGGGGGGTGACGTCGTCGGTCAAGCGGGTGTCGTCGGGCAATCAGCGCAGGCCGTCGCGGCGGCGACGTCCGCAGCGCCGCCGGTCTGAACCCCGGTCGTCGGGGAGGCCGCTCGCGTGATCATCACAAAGCTCACCGAGGTAGCGATCGGAGCCCTTCATGGGTAGGCCCGGTCGCCGTGGCGGCGGTGGTCGCCGCGGCGGCGCCGGAGCACGCGCGGCAGGAGGCGTGTTCGGCAGGGCCGCCGCCCATGCC
Organism: Actinomadura rubrobrunea NBRC 15275; assembly: GCF_001552235.1. Taxonomy (NCBI): domain Bacteria; kingdom Bacillati; phylum Actinomycetota; class Actinomycetes; order Streptosporangiales; family Thermomonosporaceae; genus Actinomadura; species Actinomadura viridilutea. The sequence goes on from NZ_BCQU01000003.1 coordinate 113,502, forward strand.
TTCCGCGTCCCCAAGGGACGCTCCGGCGGCGGCCCGGGAGGCGGGGGACGTCGTCCGTCCTCGGCGAGCCGTAACAGCCGCACCCCCGCACGTCGGCAGGGCAACGATCGCGCCAACGCCAGGCCGAACGACACCAAGTCGACGACCAAAGACCCGATCGACGTCGTCACCGGCGAAGTCCTGCTGACGCAGACCGACGTCGACCTGCCCGCCGCGTTGCCGCTCGTCCTGGAGCGCACGCACGTCTCCACCTATCGGGCGGGCGCCCTGTTCGGGGTCTCCTGGGCCTCCACTCTCGACCAGCACCTTCAGCTGGAGGGCGACGGCGTGTACTTCCTGGCCGCCGACGCCACGGTGCTGAAGTATCCGCACGCGCAACTGCCCAACATCCAGTTCCGCCCCGTGGAGGGACCGCAGTGGCCGCTGACGCTCACTTCTGACGGCGGCTACACCCTCACCGATCCGCGGCTCGGCCGAACGCTCCACTTCCCTGCGCCCGGTGAGGAACACGGCTGGTCGCGTCTGCCGCTGATCGCCATCACCGACCGCAACGGCAACCGCATCGACTTCGTCTACGAGAACCAGGTCCTCACCGAGATCCGCCACTCCGGCGGCTATCGCATCGCCGTCGACACCGCGCCGGTGGACGACGGCCCCGACCGTCGCGTCACCGCACTGCGGCTGCTCCCCGACCCGGCCGACGGTCACCCCGACGGCATCACCCTCATCAGGTACGGATACGACGCCGACGGGCACTTGGCCGAGGTCGTCAACTCCTCCGGGCAGCCGCTGCGGTTCAGCTACGACGACAACGCACGCCTGACCGGCTGGGTCGACCGCAACGGCTTCTGGTACCGCTACGAATACGACGAGGAAGGCCGCGCGGTCCGCGGCGTCGGCAAGGACGGCTACCTCAACTCGACCCTCGCGTACGACCCCGCCAACCGCACCACCGTCGTCACCGACTCCCTCGGCCACGCCACCACTTATCGCTACAACGAGCAGTTCCAGGTCGTCGAGGAGACCGATCCGCTAGGGAACACCGTTCGCCGCGAGTGGGACCGCTTCGACCGGCTGCTGTCGTTCACCGACCCCCTCGGCCGCACCACCCGCTACACCTACGACGACTACGGCAACGTGACCTCGGTGACGCGCCCCGATGGCGCGGTCACCAGCATCTCCTACAACGAGCTGATGCTGCCGGTGGAGGTGACCGAGCCCGGCGGCACCGTGTGGCGGCAGACCTACGACCAGCGCGGCAACCTCACCTCGGTCACCGACCCCTCCGGGGCGGTCACGTCCTATGACTATGACGAGCACGGGCGGCTGACCGCGCTGACCGACCCGTCAGGCGCCAGAACCCAGGTCGTCAACAACGCGGCGGGACTGCCGATCGCCGTCACCGACCCGAGCGGCGCCGTCATCCGGCTGCAGCGCGACGCGATGGGCTGGGTCGTCGCCGTCACCGACCCCGCCGGCGGCGTCACCCGCTACGGCTGGACCCTCGAAGGCCGACTGTCCTGGCGCATCCTGCCCGACGGCACCACCGAGAAGTGGACCTATGACGCCGAGGGCAACGAGATCGCCTACACCGACCCCCTCGGCCAGGTCACCCGAACGGAGATCGGCCCCTTCGACCAGCCGGTCGCACACATCGACCCGGACGGCACGCGACTGGAGTTCGCCTACGACCGGGAGCTGCGTCTGACCGCCGTCACCAACCCGCGGGGGGCGGTCTGGCGGTACGACTACGACGCCGCCGGCAACCTGATCGCCGAGACCGACTTCAACGGCCGCGTCCTGCGGTACGGCTACGACGCCGCGGGACAGCTGGTCCAGCGGGTGAACGGCGCGGGCCAGACCGCGACATACGTCCGAGACGCGCTCGGCCAGGTGATCGAACGGCGGACCGGCGACGGCGCGGTCCACCGATTCGCCTACGACCCGCTGGGACGGCTCCTGCGGGCGCAGAGCCCGAACTCGACCCTCGAATACACCCGCGACCCGCTCGGGCGGATCCTCACCGAGACGGTCGACGGTCGCACTCTGCGAAACGAGTACGACGCGCTCGGACGGCGAACGAGGCGGATCACCCCGACGGGAGCCGTGTCGCGGTGGACCTACGACGCCCGTGGTCTGCCGCAAACGCTCGCCACGCCCGGCGGCGGCCTGTCGTTCCAGTACGACGCGATGGGCCGGGAGACCGCACGCTTCCTCGGCCCCGGAGCGGCGATCTCCCAGAGGCACGACCCGGCGGGCCGGTTGATCGCGCAGGCGGTCTGGGCCTACGACCAGCCGGGGCGGGGCGACACCGCCCGCTCCGTGCACAGCCGCGTCTACCGCTACCGGGCCGATGGAATTCCCGTCGAGATCCGCGACACCCTGCGCGGCGACGTCCGCTTCGGGCTCGACCCGGTCGGCCGGGTCACCGCCGTCCAGGCGCAGGGCTGGACCGAGCGGTACGCCTACGACACGTTCGGCAACCCGATACAGGCGGATGCACCCGGAGACGAGGACGTCCGCGGCCCACGCGAGTACCAGGGCACGCTGGTGCGCAGGGCCGGACGAACCGTCTATGAGCACGATGCGCAGGGACGTCTGGTCCGCACCATACGGCGCACCCTCTCCGGCCAAACCCGCCAATGGACGTTCGTGTGGGACGCGGACGACCGGCTCGTCCAGGCGACCACCCCCGAAGGCACGTGGCGCTACACCTATGACCCGATCGGCCGGCGTACGTCGAAACAGCGCGTCGACCAGTCGGGCGCCGTGGTCGACGCCGTCTGGTTCAGCTGGGACGGCTCACGGCTCGCCGAGCAGGTCACCACCACACCGGACGGCCGGGTCACCGCGACCAGCTGGGACTGGGAACCCGACGGCTACCGCCCCGCCACGCAGGTCCGTCGATCCTGGGCCAAAGACGCGCCGCAGGCGCAGATCGATACCGCCTTCTACGCGATCGTCAGCGACCTGGTGGGCACGCCCACCGAACTGGTCGCCCCGAACGGTCGGATCGCCTGGCGCAACGTCACCACCCTGTGGGGAACGTCGATCGCCGCGCCGTCCGCCGAGACGGACTGCCCGCTGCGCTTCCCCGGCCAGTACCACGACGAGGAAACCGGCCTCAACTACAACTATTTCCGGTACTACGACCCGGCGAGCGGCGGATACGCCTCACCCGACCCCATCGGGCTCGGCGCCGGCCCCAACCACCACGCGTACGTCACGAACCCGACGTGCGTGATCGACCCCCTCGGCCTTGCTCCGTACAAGTCCGATCCCGCTTACGCCAAGGATCGCCTCAACCCCAAGGACCGCGCCAGCTACGACCGAATCCGCGACGCCGTGGACCGGGTGCGCAACGATCCCCAAGCGATTCGTCGTCACCTCAGAACGGGTGAAATCGACCGGGGTTTGGAGGATGGAGTGTGGCGTCAGCGCATGTACGCGGGCACGGCACTTGAACGGGCCGTCGCCGCTGATCCGGCGGTGCGGGGTGATCCGAACATCACGCATCTCGGCGCGGGCAAGCCGGGCAAGTCCGTGCCCGATTTCCGCATCGGCGAGCGGGGATACGCGGTCGACGTGACCGGCGCAAGTCAAAGCTCGATCAACGAGCACATGAACCGTACCTACTACAAGCACATAGATCAGATCATCACCTACCCCACCATGGACCCGGACTTCCTCAAGAAAATCTTCTTTTAGATAGAGTCGCCTCCATGCGGCAGCAGATCAGTCGTGAGACGTTCGAGTACCTGCGCGGCTACGGTGGCAAGCGCACCTACAGCGGGATCGACCTCGACCGGGTCAAGTTCGTCAGCTGTGTCCTGGGGCAGGACGACGACCCGGAGTTCGGCTTCGTCGTCCGCGACGTGACCGCCAAGCGGTGCCGCACGAACGCCTGCACTGTGCATGGTGTCCGCTTCGAGGACGTCACCGTGGACGGTCTCGCCTGCGACCACCTGAGCCTGGGCGGGTGCCTGTTCAAGCATGTGACCCTCAAGGGCAAGATCGGGCCGATCCTGACGACACCGGTGAATACTCTCTCGGAAGAGACCACGGCGGCCATGAACGCCGCCATGGTCGCCTACTACCAGGACGTGGACTGGGCGCTTGACATCTCCGAGGCGGAGTTCAGCGACGCCGGCTTCTCCATGGTTCCGGGAGAGCTGGTGCGCCGTGACCCGGAGACTCAATTTCTGTTGCGCCGGGAGGTCGTCGTCCCGGCCATGGACTCGCTTCCCCGCGTGGTGAGGATCGAAGCGTCCAGGTTCGAGGACACGCCGTTCGACTCGATCGTGGCCGTCGCGCCGCGCAGATCGAAGCACTTCGAACGCTACCTCGCGGAGTTCCAACAGGCTCGCGAAGCCGGACTCGTCGAGTAGGCCCCGCAGGCCGAGGCGACGCGAGACTGCGCCCGAAGGACGTCTCGACACAGTTCTCCACGATGCCTGGGTCTCCGGCGGAGACGGCAGCAGCCCTCGCCCCAATCCCAGGAGGTCGGTCGCGACTTGCCGACTGTGACCAGGGCCGGGGCCCATGGGGACCCGTCGTCGTCGACGACCTCCACTCGCTGCTCGGGCCCGACCACGCCGAGCTCAGGGGGACACCGTCAACGCGCCCCCCAGAGTTCTTGCTGGAGGAGAAGATGAAGACCGAGTCCCGGTGGTACAGCGAAACCGCCAACGCCTGGATCGCCGAAGGGGAGATCAAAGGCGAGATCAGGATTCTGTTCCGGATCTTGGCCAACCGGGGGATCGAGCTGACCGAGGAGCAGCGGCGGCGCATCGACGAGTGCATGGATCCGGAACTGGTGGAGGCGTGGGCGGATCGTGCGTTGACCGTCTCGACCGCCGACGAGTTGTTCGCCTGATGTGCGCTCCTGTGACTGCGAGTACCTGAGTTGCTCTCGCGCCCCGGACCGCTGGCGTTGTGGTATGGGCCCGCATCGGCCGGATGCGGCCGTGGTGGCGGTCTGAGCCCGCCGTTAGCGTTTTGAGCATGATCGCGTCACCAGGGTGGGTGCTGGCGGAACGGTACCGACTGGACGACCTGATCGGCCGTGGTGGCATGGGGGCCGTGTGGCGGTCCTGGGATGCCATGCTCGACCGGTGGGTCGCCGTCAAGGAGGTGTCGCCGCCCGACGGCTTGAGCGAGGCCGACGTGGCCCTGCTGCACGAGCGGGTGCTGCGCGAGGCGCGGGCGGCGGCGCGGCTCGACCATCCGGCGATCGTGCCCGTGCACGATGTGATCATCGCGGACGGGCGGCCCTGGATCGTGATGAAGCTGGTGAACGGCCGGTCACTCGATCAGGTGGTGAGGGAGAACGGTCCGCTGCCGCCCGAGCGCGTCGCGCGCATCGGGGTGCAGGTTCTGGACGCGTTGCGCGCCGCACACGCCCAAGGGGTGCTGCATCGAGACGTCACTCCGCGCAACGTGTTGCTGTCGGAGGACGGCCGGGCCCTGTTGACGGATTTCGGCATCGCGGCCGTCTCTGGGACCACCCGGCTCACCCAGACGGGTGAGCTCGTCGGTTCTCCCGGTTACATGGCTCCCGAACGCCTGCGCGGCGATGTGGGAGGGCCGGAATCAGATTTGTGGTCGCTCGGTGCCACCTTGTACAAGGCCGTCGAGGGGGAACCCGCCTATCGGGCGGACGAGCTCGCCGCCCTCGTGGGGGCCGTCCTCACCCAGGAGCCGGCGCCGATGCGTCGTGCCGGGCAGTTGGCTCCGTTGGTGATGAGCCTGCTGGCCAGGGACCCTGCCCATCGGCCCAGCGCCGAACAGGCTCGGGCGGAACTCGAGCGAGTGGCGGCGGGAGGCCCCGCCGCCGCGATGCCGGTGGCGCCGTCGCCTGCCGCCGCCGCCTCGCCCGAGGCTGGGGCCGCGGTGCAGGCCGAGCACGGCATCGACATCAGGCCGAACGTGCTGCCGGTCTTCGGTTTCGCAAGCCTCGGGTGGACGTTCCCGATGCTGCTGCTGGCCTTCCTCGCGGCGTTGAAGTCGGCCGGATGGAGACTCGATCAAGTGCCGTTGACGGCGGTCTTCGTCCCCCTGGGCGGCGGCCTCGTGTTCGGCCTGCTCATGACGGCTCTGGTGGCCAGGCAAAGGTGCACCATGCGGTCTTCCGGCCTGACCCTGCGCGCTTTCCGGAAGACGGCCGAGATTCCTGCGTCCGCTATCAGAGGAGTCGGCATCGTCTCGCGCGCGATGCACCGGTACCTGGTCGTCTGGTTCGACCCCCGGCATGTGGCGGTCCAGGAACGGCCCCTCAAGACGTTCCTCAGGCAGGGACGCAAGGTCACCAAGACGGACGGCGTGCTCGGCTTCGGCCTGTCGTTCTGCCGTCCACCGGCGGCCGACATCAGGGCGTACGTGGAGGGCACGGGGCTCGCGCCGTGGCTGACCCAGTGACGGTCTATCCGGCATAGCCGGCGGCGAAGGGGCTGCTGGGCGGTCCCTTTTTGGATCGACACCAGATTCCTGCACGCGGTTCCCTCTGGCTGACCCCACCCGCGTTCGGGAGCCTGCCGCATGGGCGGTGGAACGCCGACTGCTTAGGTTCGCTGACATGAGCAGAAAGAGGCGGGTCGCGGTAGTGATCGCGATGGTTCTCGCGATGCTGCTGGCGGGGGCATTGCCGCCACCGGACAACCCCGCCAACGGACTGACCGGTCACTGGCACGTGGGCCGGTGACTCGTCGTGCGCAAGGGCCCCGCGGCCAAGGCGCCGGCGGCGCCGGAGAGTCGGAAACCGAAGGTCATCGTGCAGCGCGCGCTGCCGACCGATCCGGCGACCCGCGGGTCGGCGTCGCTGTTCATGACCGAAGCCGAGCGACAGGGGATCCGGCCAGGGCGCCGCATCGTCACTGCAGGCGGCGATCGAAGCGCTCGGGTACGCCTTCGGGCACGCCGAGGAGACGCTGACCGCGCGTCCGGCGACGCGGTTCGAAGCTGACACGCTCGAACTGGACCCGGGTGAGTGGGTGGTGCAGATCCTGCGGGCCTCCTACTTCACTGAAGACACGCCCGTGCACACGCTGGAGACGATCTGCGCCGCCACGCGCCACATCTTCACCATCGGCCAGGTCGGCGGCCTCGACGAGTTTTGAGTCCATCCCCGCAGCTTGCCGGGCTCGCTGGTGCGGGAACGCGGACCCGATACCGTAGCGCCGGACGCGCGTTGCGCGGGTGGTCAGTGATCCACGCGCCAGCGGTGGATCGCTTCGCCGTGGTGGGTCAGCCATGTTCCGTCCCCGAGCGGGATCGCCGCGCAGAGGTCGTCCGAGCAGTGGGTGTCGGGATAAACGATCATGCCGTGGGGGCGTCCTGAGGCGACGAGCCAGTGGCTCGACGGGCGCCAGCGGTCCGACCCGAAGATCTCGACTTCGGCCTCGTCGTAGTCGTCCTCCAGGCTGAGCAGCAGGGTGTCGGCGTCCAGGAAGCCGCCGCTGGGCGCGGAGAGATAGGGGCGGATGTGCCCCGGCTCGGCGTCCTTCTCCGATGCGAGGAGATCGGCACACGTGACGACGGCGCCGGTGTCGTGCCACCGCGCATCAGTGGTGTCCCCGCTTCTCCCGACGGTGACGAATCCTGAGCCGTTCGGGGCGGCGTCCAAGAGCGCGCGGTCCGGGATCAGGGAGAGCTCGCCGTCGCGGCCGACTGCGTAGGTCGCCGCCTGGGAGGTGCTTTGGACGCCCACCGCGACGGCTTGTCCGTTGGCGTGCAAAGCCAGGTGAACGGAACGGCTGCGGCCTCCGAACGGGACGACCAGGCGTTGCAGTTCGTCCCCGGCCGGGGTCAGCAGCAGGAGGCACACCGTGTCGCCGTCGGCCCCCGGATCAGGAGGAGCGGCCAGCCACAGTCGATTGGACCGGGCCCACCGGACGTGGCGGGCGGAGGCCGCCGGGCGCGTCCACAACACCCGCCCGTCCCGCGTGACGAGCCGGTAGGAGTGCTCTTCCACGAGCACGGCATGGGACAGGTCCGGCGCCACCGGACCTGAGCCGACGATCGGCGGCCCCTCGGATCTGCCGGGAAAGACCGCCACGGGGTCGGTGGCAGAGCGGGTTCCGGACGTCAGTTCGTAGACCCGCAGCGCCTCACCGGTCCTGACGATCAGACGCGGCGGGGACGCCGCACGGTCGATCACAGCCGTGCCGCCTCCCAGCAGAGCGGCGTCGCCGGTCCGGTACTCGTCCACGAGCAGTGGACGGATCATTCTGACGCCTCCTCCGCGCGCGCCGGGGGCATGCGCGACCGGTCACCGGCGGTCCGGTGACCGGTCGTGTCACTTGGCCAGATTGACCGCGTGGGCCGGGGCGACGGTGAGGGCGTCGGCGCTGTCGGCGCGGTCGACGACGACCTCGTCGCCGTCGCGGATCTCGCCGGACAGCAGGGCGCGGGCCAGCTGGTCGCCGATGGCCGACTGCACCAGGCGGCGCAGCGGGCGGGCGCCGTACTGCGGGTCGAAGCCGGTCAGCGCCAGCCACTCGCGGGCCGCCTCGGTGACGGTCAGCGTCAGGCGGCGGTCGGCCAGACGGCGGCGCAGCCGGTCGATCTGCAGGTCGACGATGCCGGTGAGCTCCTCGGTGGACAGGGAGTCGAACACGATCACCTCGTCCAGCCGGTTGAGGAACTCGGGCTTGAACGAGGCCCGGACGGTGTCCATGACGGCCGACCGCTTGGCCTCGTCCGACAGGTCGGCGTCCATGAGGAACTGCGACCCGAGGTTGGACGTCAGGATCAGGATCGTGTTGCGGAAGTCGACCGTGTGGCCCTGCCCGTCGGTCAGACGGCCGTCGTCCAGCACCTGCAGGAGGATGTCGAAGATCTCCGGGTGGGCCTTCTCCACCTCGTCCAGCAGCACCACCGAGTACGGCCGGCGCCGCACCGCCTCGGTGAGCTGGCCGCCCTCCTCGTAGCCGACGTAGCCGGGCGGCGCGCCGACCAGCCGGGCCACGCTGTGCTTCTCGGAGTACTCGCTCATGTCGATGCGGGTCATCGCCCGCTCGTCGTCGAACAGGAACTCCGCGAGGGCCTTCGCCAGCTCCGTCTTGCCGACGCCGGTCGGGCCGAGGAACAGGAACGACCCGGTCGGACGGTCGGGGTCGGAGATGCCGGTGCGGGCCCGCCGCACCGCGTCGGAGACGGCGCGCACGGCGGCCTTCTGGCCGATGATGCGCTTGCCGAGCTCGTCCTCCATGCGCAGCAGCTTGGCGGTCTCGCCTTCGAGCAGGCGGCCCGCGGGGATGCCGGTCCAGGACGCCACGACCTCGGCGACGTCGTCCGGGCCGACCTCCTCCTTCACCATGGCCTCGCGGGTCTCGGCCTGCTGGGACGCCTCCTGCAGCTGCTTCTCCAGCGCGGGGATCTCCCCGTACATGAGGCGGGCGGACGTCTCCAGGTCGCCGTCGCGCTGGGCGCGCTCGGCCTCGCCGCGCAGCTGGTCGATCCGCTCCTTGATCTCGCCGACCCGGTTCAGCTCGGCCTTCTCCCGGTCCCAGCGCGCGTTGAGGGCGTTCAGCTGCTCCTGCTTGTCGGCCAGGTCCTTGCGCAGCCGCTCCAGGCGCTGGCGGGACGCCTCGTCGGTCTCCTTGGCCAGCGCCAGCTCCTCCATGCGCAGCCGGTCGACGGTGCGCTGCAGCTCGTCGATCTCGACGGGACGCGAGTCGATCTCCATGCGCAGCCGGGACGCGGCCTCGTCCACCAGGTCGATCGCCTTGTCCGGCAGGAACCGGGCGGTGATGTACCGGTCGGACAGGGACGCGGCGGCGACCAGGGCCGAGTCGTTGATCTGGACCTTGTGGTGCGCCTCGTAGCGGCCCTTGAGGCCGCGCAGGATCGCGATCGTGTCCTCGACCGACGGCTCGCCCACGTACACCTGCTGGAACCGGCGCTCCAGCGCGGCGTCCTTCTCGATCCGCTCCCGGTACTCGTCCAGCGTGGTCGCGCCGATCATGCGCAGCTCGCCGCGGGCCAGCATCGGCTTGAGCATGTTGCCCGCGTCCATCGCGCCCTCCGCCGCGCCCGCGCCGACCACGGTGTGCAGCTCGTCGATGAACGTGATGATCCGGCCCTCGCTGGCCTTGATCTCGTTGAGGACGGCCTTGAGGCGCTCCTCGAACTCGCCGCGGTACTTGGCGCCCGCGACCATCGCGCCGAGGTCCAGGGCGACCAGCTGCTTGTCCCGCAGCGACTCGGGGACGTCCCCGGCCACGATCCGCTGCGCCAGGCCCTCCACGACGGCGGTCTTGCCGACGCCGGGCTCGCCGATCAGCACCGGGTTGTTCTTGGTGCGCCGCGACAGCACCTGCACGACGCGGCGGATCTCGGTGTCGCGGCCGATCACCGGGTCCAGCTTGCCCTCGCGGGCCCGCGCGGTCAGGTCGACGCCGTACTTCTCCAGCGCCTGGTAGGTGTCCTCGGGGTTCTCGCTGGTGACGCGGGCGTGCCCGCGCACCCGCTCGAACGCCTCCAGCAGCGCCTGCGGCGTCGCCCCGAACTCCTTGAGCACGTCGGCCACGGCGCCGCCGTCGGAGGCCAGGCCCACGAGCAGGTGCTCGGTGGAGACGTACTCGTCCTCCAGCCGCCTGGCGTGGTTGGCGGCGGTGTTCATCGCCACGATGAGCTGGCGGGACAGCTGCGGCGACGACACGGTCGCGCCCGCCGCCCTCGGCAGCCGCTCCAGCAGCTCCTCGGCGCGGCGCCGCACCGCCCGCCAGTCGGCGCCGACCGCCTCCAGCAGCGGCACGGCCGTGCCGTCGCTCAACCCGATCAGCGCCGTCAGCAGGTGCGGCGGCTCCACCTGCGGGTGGCCCTCGGCTGCGGCCCGGCGGACCGCGACCGACACCGCCTCCTGGCTCTTCTGCGTCAGCTTGTAGTCCATGTGCCTCAGCTCCCCCTCGGCCTCGGCGGGCCGGTATCGGCGGCGCTAATCGCGGTGGCGTTCCTGCCACAGCACCACGCTGGTGCTGCGGATGGGCACGAGGTCGCCTCCGGAGCCGCCGCCGGTGTCCCCGCGGCGCCGCTGCTGCGCCAGGCGCGCCGCGACGGCGCGGGTGGACTCGAGTTCGTTGCTCAGCTCCTCCAGCGCGGCCCGGGCGGCCTCCAGCTCCTCGCGGAGCCGGGCGTTCTCGCGCTGCAGTTCCAGGATGTGCTTGATGCCCGACAGGTTGATGCCCTCCTCCTGGGAGAGCCGCTGGATCTCCCGCAGCATCACGATGTCGCGCATCGAGTACCGGCGTCCCCGCCCGGCCGTGCGGCCGGGGGAGACCAGCCCGAGCCGGTCGTAGGTGCGCAGCGTCTGCGGATGCAGCCCGGACAGCTGCGCGGCCACGGAGATCACGTAGACCGGGGTGTCGTCGCCGAACGGCTCCATGGGGCGCTCACTCCTCCCTGGCCTGCCGCAGCAGCTCGCCGCGGAGCTCGTCACCGCCGCCCGCCGCGCGCAGCCGCTCCAGCAGCTCGCGGGTCGGGTCGTCGACCTTCTGCGGCACCTGCACCTCGACGGTCACCAGCAGGTCGCCCTTGGTGCCGTCGCGCCGCGGCGCGCCGCGGCCGCGCACCCGGAAGGTGCGGCCGTTGGGGGTGCCCTCCGGCAGGCGCAGCGTCACCGGCTGCCCCCCGAACGTCGGCACCTTGATCTCCGCGCCGAGCGCGGCCTCCGCGAACGTCACCGGGACCGTCAGGGTCAGGTTGTCGCCGCTGCGGCCGAACACGGCGTGCGGCCGCACCTTGATGTTCACGTACAGGTCGCCGGCCGGGCCGCCGTTCTCGCCGGGCGCGCCCTTGCCCCGCAGCCGGATCTTCTGCCCGTCCTTGACGCCCGCGGGGATGCGCGCCTGGATCGTGCGGGTGCCGGTGGCGCGGCCGCTGCCGCGGCAGTTCGGGCACGGGTCGTCCACCACCAGCCCGCGGCCCCGGCACTGCCGGCACGGCTCCTGGAACCCGAAGCTGCCCAGGTTGCGGGTCTCCATGCCGGTGCCCTCGCAGGACGGGCACACCCGCGGCACGGTGCCGCTGCGGGCGCCGGTGCCCTGGCAGCTCGGGCACGCCTTCTCGCTGCTCAGCCGGATCGGCACGGTCGCGCCCGACAGCGACTTGCCGAACGACAGCGTCACCTCGGTCTCGACGTCGGCGCCGCGCCGCGCCCGCCGGGCGCCGGCCGTGGTCCGGGTGCCGCGTCCGAACAGTCCGCCGAACAGGTCGCCGAGGCGCTCCCCGGCGCCGCCGGCCGCCCCGGTCTGCCCGAAGAGGTCCCCCAGGTCGAAGCCGAAGCCGCCGCCCTGCTGGCCGCCGCGGAACCCGCCCGGCATCGACCGCAACGCGTCGTACTCTCTGCGCCGCTTCTCGTCGGACAGGACGTCGTAGGCCTCGGACACCTCCTTGAACCGGTCCTCGGCTTCGCTGTCGCCCTTGTTGGCGTCCGGGTGGTACTTGCGGGCCAGCTTGCGGTAAGCCTTCTTGATTTCGTCCTGCGAGGCCGTCTTCGAGACACCGAGGACCTTGTAGTAGTCCTTCTCCAGGTAGTCCTTGGTGCTCACGGTGCCCCGCTCTCTGCTCGCGCCACGTTCGTCGTTCGTCTGGACGGTCCCGCCTCGATCATCGTCGTCGAGGCGGGACCGTCGCGGAAGGGGATCTACTTGCCGTCGCCGGCGGAATCGGGCTCGCCGCCCTCGCCCTCGGCCTTGCCGTCGCCCTCGGCCGCGGCCGACTCGGCGGCGGACTCGGCGGCCTGGCCGCCGTCCTCGGCCGCGGGGGCGGGCTCGGCCACCGCGACCCGCGCGGGCCGCAGCACCCGCTCGCCGATCCGGTAGCCGGGCTGCAGGACGTCCACGCAGGTGGTGTCGGTCACCTCGGACGAGTACGAGTGCATGAGGGCCTCGTGCACCATCGGGTCGAACGGCTCGCCCTTCTCCCCGAACTTCTCCAGCCCGAGCTTGCCGACCACCGCCTCGAGGGCCTCGCCGACCGACTTGAACCCGCCGGTCAGCTCGCCGTGCTCGCGGGCGCGGCCGATGTCGTCCAGCACCGGCAGCAGCTCGTTGAGCACGTTGGCCAGCGCCTGCTCGCGCACCGCCAGCCGGTCGCGCTCGACCCGCTTGCGGTAGTTGTCGTACTCGGCCTTCAGCCGCTGCAGGTCGGCGGTCCGCTCCTCGAGCTGGGCCTTCAGCGCCGCGACCTCCTCACCGCCGCCCGACGACGCGGGCGCGGCCGGCTGCGCCGCGCCGGAGCCGCCCTTGCCGGACGCCGACGCGGCCTGGTTCTGGCCGCTCTCCCGGACCTTGCCGGTCTCGGGGTCGATGCGGCGCCGGTCGCGGATCACCGGGGCCTCGCGCTCCTCGCCCTCGCCCTTGCCGGGAGGGGTCGTCACGCGGCACCACCCTCCTTCTTATCGTCGTCGACGATCTCGGCGTCGACGACCTCGTCGTCCTGCTGGGACTTGCCGTCGCCGGACGCGTCCGCGCCGGAGCCGGAGGCCGCGCCCTCGCCCGCGGACTGGTTCTGGGCGTAGATGGCCGCGCCCATCTTCTGGCTCACCTGGGCCAGCTTCTCCGAGCTGGACCGGATGGCCTCGATGTCGCCGCCCTCCAGCTTCTTCTTGACGTCGGCGATGGCCTCCTCGACCTCCTTCTTGACGTCCTCGGGAACCTTCTCGGAGTTCTCCTTGAGGAACTTCTCGGTCGAGTAGGCCAGCGTCTCGGCCTGGTTGCGGGCCTCGGCCTCCTCCTTGCGCCGCCGGTCCTCCTCGGCGTACTTCTCGGCCTCCTTCATCATCCGCTCGATCTCGTCCTTGGGGAGGGCCGAGCCGCCGGTGATGGTCATCGACTGCTGCTTGCCGGTGCCGAGGTCCTTGGCCGAGACGTTGACGATGCCGTTGGCGTCGATGTCGAAGGTGACCTCGATCTGCGGCACGCCGCGCGGCGCCGGCGGGATGCCGGTCAGCTGGAAGGTGCCCAGCTTCTTGTTGTAGGCGGCGATCTCCCGCTCGCCCTGGAAGACCTGGATCTCCACGGACGGCTGGTTGTCGTCGGCGGTGGTGAACACCTCCGACCGCTTGGTCGGGATGGTGGTGTTCCGCTCGATGATCTTGGTGAAGATGCC